>JALDXK010000198.1:0-9634 GCA_032155105.1 Acidobacteriota bacterium | reverse complement strand
ACGCCTGATGCCGTCGTTGCGGCGAGCCAGGCTCAGCCAGCCGCGCCTGTGCGGCAGCCAGCGGCGGGATCCAGCCCGGTCATCAGCCAGACCGAGCTGCGCTTCCACCCGGTGAACGAATCGATCATCGAAGCGCAGACCTATCTCTACTACATCCAGACGCCGTTCAGCCGCCCCGGCGACAACATATGGGTGCCCTTTAACGAGCAGACCGAGCAGTCGCTGCTCGCCGACTTCAAGCGCCTCTGGGCCACCAACTTCCTCGACAACCTGTGGATTGAGACCGTCGACGAGCCGTTCCCGAATGGCGTGCTGGGTAAGCGCGTCATCTACCACATGGAAGAACGGCCGCGCGTGAAGATCGTGGACTACACGGGGTCGACGAAGGTCGAGCGCACCAAGGTCGACGAGAAGATGAAGGAGCTTGGCATCCAGCTCCGCCTCGACTCCTTCCTGGACCAGGCTGTCGTCAAGCGCGTCCAGGGCATCGTCAAGGACCTGATGGCGGAGAAGGGCTACGAGTTCGCCGAGGTGACGCCGAGCGTCGAGCCGCTGCCGGCCGGCCCGAAGCTGGTCAAGGTCGTCTTCGACGTGCAGGAAGGCCCGCAGGTCAAGGTCCGCGCCATCAACTTCAACGGCAACGTCGAGGTCAGCGACGGCAAGCTCGGCAAGCAGATGAAGGGCACGAAGGCCCATGGCTGGCTATCGTTCATCACCGGCAAGGGCAAGTACCAGGAAGCGAAGTTCGAGGAAGACGCCGAGAAGATCGTCGAGTACTACCGCAACGAGGGCTACATCACGGCTCGCGTCGGCCAGCCCGAGATCAAGGTGCTCGAAGACAGCAAGGACGGCGAGGTGCGCTGGGTGCAGCTCGACGTGCCGATCGACGAGGGTCCGCGCTTCCGGATCGGCGAGTTCACCTTCGACGGCAACAAGGTCATCAAGACCGAATTCCTGCAGCCGCTGTTCAAGCTCAAGAAGGGCGACTGGTATTCCGACAAGCCGATTCGCAACGGCCTGATCAAGGCCCGTGAAATCTACGGTGGCGGCGGCTACTTCGAGTTCACCGGCTTCCCGGATCTCGAGCCCATCGACGCGGCGAAGGGTCCGCTGGCCGGACCGGCCACGCCCACCGTCAACGTGACGATGCGGATGCAGGAAGGCGAGCAGTACTTCGTCAACCGGCTGACGTTCGTCGGCAACACCACGACGCGCGACAACGTGATTCGCCGCGAGGTGCGCCTCGTCGAGGGCGGTGTGTTCAACACCGAAATGCTGAAGTACAGCGTCAAGCGGCTCAACCAGCTTGGCTACTTCAAGCCGCTCGAGGAAGGTCAGGGCATCGACGTCCAGAAGACGCCGAACTCGAAGAACGAGGTCGACGTCACGCTGAAGCTGGAAGAGCAGAACCGCAACCAGCTCACGTTCGGCGCCGGCGTCTCGCAGTTCGAAGGGTTCTTTGGCCAGCTGTCGTTCCAGACCTCGAACTTCCTGGGCCGCGGTGAAGCGTTGACGGTGTCACTGCAGGTCGGCTCGCGCTCCGAGAACTACCAGGTCGCATTTACCGAGCCGTTCCTGTTCGATCGCAACATCACCGGCGGCGTCGACGTCTACAAGCGCACGCTGCGCTACATCGACCAGTTCACGCAGGAGTCGATGGGCGGCAACATCACCGGCGGCTTCCCGCTGAAGGGCTTCTCGCGCATGTTCGTGGCCTACAGCTACGAAGCGGTGCGGGTGTCGGAACTGAACCCGCTCTATTACACGGAGTCGTCGGAGCTGGTGCAGCGCAACCCGTACCTGCGCGATTCGCTCCTGCTCGGCGAGGGCGGCCGCCGCACGATCAGCAAGGTGACGCCGAGCTTCGTGCACAACACGGTGGACAACCCGGTGTTCCCGAACTCCGGCATGCGCGTCACGAGCTCGATCGACTTCGCCGGCCTTGGCGGCAACACCAACTTCATCAAGCCGCGCTTCGAGTACTCGCACTTCATCCCGCACACGCGGCGGACCTCGATTGGCTTCCGCACGCAGGTCGACTACATCCGGCCGTACGGCTCGACCACTTACCTGCCGATTACCGAGACGTTGTATCTCGGCGGCGAGTACACGATTAGAGGCTTCGACATCCGCTCGATCGGTCCCCGCGATCCGGAGACCGGGCTGGTGCTCGGCGGCAACAAGACCCTGCTGTTCAACGCGGAGTACCTGATCCAGATCGCCGGCCCGGTGCGCCTGGTGCTGTTCGCCGACACCGGCCAGGTGCGCACCATCGGACAGAACTTTGCGTGGAAGGAAGACATCAACGAGATCGTCGATCCGGGCCTGCCGCCGATCATCGATCCGTTCTCCTTCACGCGCCTCGTCGACCCGAACGCGCCGCCGAAGGAACTGAAAGTGATCGGCCAGACCAACGCCTTCAAGACATCGGTGGGCGCCGAGATCCGCTTCTTCATGCCGGTATTGAACGTGCCGTTCCGGCTGATCTTCGCGCACAACCCGTCACGCTTCGGCGTGCTCGACAACAACCTGCAGCCGGCGAAGGAGTTCACCTTCAAGTTCGCCGTCGGTTCGACGTTCTAAGCCGCCGCCGCGCGGACACTACAAGAGAAAGTGCAGATGACGCAGAGAAGTATCGCCATGATTCGGGTGTTGCTCGTGGCGCTGGCGCTGCCGGCGCTGGGATGTTCGGGGGTCATCGACGATTTGCCCACCACGCCGGACCCGGTGATTACCACCGATACGTTTACCGGCACGCTGAGCGTGAACAGCAGCCAGACCCACCAGTTCTTCACTATCGCCACCGGGGCGGTGGTGGCGACGCTCACTGGGCTCGGCGACGAGCCGCCCTCGAGGGTCGGCTTCAGCATGGGCACGATGGCCGGGTCGACCTGCTCGATCGTGCTGAAGAACGACACCGCGGTGGTGACGAGCGTGCTGGCCGGCACGGTGACGACGCTGCAAGGCGCGTTGTGCGTGAGCGTGTACGACACCGGCGCCTTGTCGAAGCCGGTGGATTACACATTCACGGTGTCGCACCCGTAAGGCGTGCCTCCCCCGTGCGACCGACCTGGGCATCTGGGGTAAAATCAACCGTTCCGCATCATCTTGAAAGGACAGACGTAATGAAGGCCCTTGTTGTTGTCGTGGCGCTCAGCGTGGTGCTGGTCGCGTCACCCGTGTTTGCCCAGGCGCCTGCGGCGCAAACACCGGCCCAGCCGCCGGCCAAGCCCGCGCCGACGGCTCCCGCCCCGGCCCCGGCTCAGCCACCCGCGCCAAAACCGTTCCCACAGGGCGCGAAGGTTGCTTACGTCGTGCTGCAGCGGATTGCGAACGAATCCGCCGACGGCCGCGTCGCGACCACGCGCATCCAGGCCCTCCAGCAGAAGAAGGCCGCCGAGCTGAACGAGAAGAACAAGCAGCTCACCGGCATGCAGCAGAAGATGGAGAAGGAAGGCTCGGTGATGAACGCCAGCGTTGCCGCCGAGCTGCAGAAGAACATCGAGAAGACGACCCTCGAAGTGCAGCGCTTCACGCAGGACGCGCAGGCCGAAGTGCAGGAACTGCAGCAGGAACTGCAGCAGGAATTCCAGCAGCGCCTCGAGCCGGTGCTCGCGCAGGTGGCCGCCGACATGGGCCTTCAGTTCGTGTTCAACGGTCCTGATGCCGGGCTCGTGTGGGCGGATTCCGCGCTCGACATCTCGACCGAAGTCATCAAGAAGCTCGACGCCTCGGCCGGCAAGCCCGCTCCGAAACCGGCGGCGCCGACGAAGCCGCCCGGTCAGTGACGACCGGTTCGCCGACCTGGTCCGCCGACCTGTCTGCCGAAGCGCGCAGCGCGAAGGTGGAGGCGCGCGGTGCCCAGACGGACCTGCTCGATCGCCTTGCCCACCGCTTTCCCTCGCTCCTCGTCGACGCCGTCGCCGAGCACGAGCCGGGGAAGCGGCTGGTGGCGTTGAAGAACGTCACCGTCAACGAGGACTTCTTCCAGGGTCATTTTCCGCACAAGCCGCTGATGCCGGCGGTGTTGATGATCGAGGCGCTGACGCAGGCGGCGGCACTGTTGTTGCTGGGCGGGGCGCCTTCGACTCACGAGAGTCCGGCTTCGGCGGACTCTCGTTCGCTCAGGGTCCACTTACGTGGAGTCAACAACGCCAAGTTCCGCAAGCACGTGATTCCCGGTGATCAATTGAAATTGACGGTGACGATGGGCGCGTCGCGCGGGCCGTTGGTCAAGGCCGCCGCGCTCGCCGAGGTCGACGGCCAGACGGTGATGGAGGCGGAGTTGTTGCTCGCGCTGTCGCCCGGCACGCAAATCGATCCGCTGGCTCGCGTCGCCGCCACCGCGGTGATTGGCGAGGGCACCAGCGTCGGTCCGTTCGCCGTGGTCGGGCCGCAGGTCCGCATTGGCCGCAATTGCACGATCGGCGCGTCGTCGGTGATCGACGGCCACACCACGATCGGCGACGGCACCGAGGTGTTCCCGTACGCGTCGATCGGACTCGCACCGCAGGACCTGACGTACCGTGGCGAGGAAACCCGCCTCGAGATCGGCGCCGGCAACATCTTCCGCGAGTTCGTCACCATTCACCGCGGCACCGCCGGCGGCGGCGGGGTGACGACGATCGGCGATCGCAACCTATTCATGAACTACGTGCACGTGGCGCACGACTGTCACGTGGGCAACCAGACGATTTTCGGCCCGCACGCCACGCTCGGAGGCCACGTGTTGATCTCGGATTTCGTCAACGTCAGCGCCGGCTCCGCGGTGCACCAGTTTTGCCGCGTGGGCGCCTACGCGTTCATCGGCGGCTACTCGGTGATTACCAAGGATGCGATGCCGTATGGCCGCACCGTCGGCAGCCGCCCGGCGCGCGTGTTCGGCCTCAACCTGATTGGCCTGAAGCGCCGCGGCTTCTCCGACGACACGCTGCGGAAGCTGCGTGCCGCCTATCGCTATCTTACGCAGTCGAAGCTCAACACCACGCAGGCGGTGGCGAAGATCGCCGACGATCCATCACTGCGGTGTCCCGAGGTCGACACCCTGGTCGACTTCATCCGCAGCGCCCCACGCGGCGTGATCCTCCGGCGCAGCGGGAAGAAGGCGGAAGACGCGGAAGAATAGCCACCGATTGACACCGATTAGACGCCGATGACTATCGAGGAGCGAGCGTGAAGCTCGCGATTATTGCCGGCAACGGACGCTTTCCGTTTCTCGTGCTCGATGCGGCGCGGTCACTTGGCCACGACATCACCATCATCGGCATCAAGGAAGAAGCCTCGAAGGAGCTCGAGGCGGCGGCTGCCGTTCCCCCGAAGGCCGACTTGCACTGGGTGTCGATCGGCCACCTCGGAACCTTCCTCAAGATCCTGAAAGAGGCCGGCACCACGACCGCGGTGATGGCGGGGCAAGTGAAGCACGTCAAGATCTTCGGCTTCGTGCCTGACCTGACCGCGATTTCGCTGATGACCCGGTTGCCGGCCCGCAACACCGATGCGCTGATTGGCGCCGTTGCTGACCTGATGCGCGAGCATGGTGTCGAGTTGATCAACTCCGCGGAGTTCCTGAAGCCGATGCTCGCCGCTGCGGGACAGCTGAGCGAGCGGGCGCCGAACGAGGCCGAACGGAAGGACTTGGAATTCGGCTATCGCATGGCGGACGTGATTGCCGGCCTCGACATCGGCCAGACGATTGCCGTGAAACACCAGGCGGTGGTCGCGGTGGAGGCCATGGAAGGGACCGACGACACGATCGCGCGCGCCGGTCACCTGGCCGGCGACGGCGTCACCATCGTCAAGGTCGCAAAGCCGAACCAGGACATGCGGTTCGACGTGCCGATCGTGGGGCTGGCGACGATCCAGGCGATGCGGGTGGCGGGTGCGAAGGTGCTGTCGATCGACGCCGGCAAGACGCTGATTTTCGATCGCCAGGCGTTCTTCGCCTCGGCGGACGAAGCGGGGATCGCGGTGATCGGCAGGGCCAGCGCGGCGCCGGTGACGTCGTGAAGGCGGTTGTCATCGGGGTCGGCCATTTGGGCCGGCACCACGCGCGCATCCTGTCGTCGATTGCCGGCGTGTCACTAGCCGGCGTCGTGGACCTCAATCGCGAGCGGGCGGCGCAGGTTGCCGGCGAGTATGGGACGCGCGCGTTCGGGGACGTCAACGAGATCGGCGAGAAGCCCGACCTCGCGGTGATCGCGGTACCGACGGAGAGTCACGCGGCGCTTGCGCTGCCGCTGATCGAGTCCGGCGTGCACACGCTCATCGAAAAGCCGGTGACGCTGACGGTACGCGAGGCCGACACCCTGATTGCCGCTGCGAAGCGGTCCGGCGTGGTACTGGCCGTGGGACACAGCGAACGCTTCAATCCGGCGGTCGCGGCCGCCAGGCCGTATATCAAGGACCCGCGCTTCATCGAGGTGCACCGGCTCGGGACGCGCCCCGAGCGCAGCCTCGACGTCGACGTCGTGCTCGACCTGATGATTCACGATCTCGACCTGATTCTCAGCGTGGTGGCGAGCGAGGTCGAAAGCGTGGAAGCGGTGGGCGTGCCGGTACTGACGCCGCGCGTCGACATCGCCAACGCCCGCCTGCGGTTCGCCAACGGCTGCATCGCCAACCTCACGGCGAGCCGGATCAGCAGGGAAGCGGTTCGGAAGATCCGGTTCTTCCAGCGCGATGCCTACCTGTCGATCGACACCGCGGCGCGCGACGTCGAGATGTGGAGCGTGATGCCGCAGCCGGACGCGGCGCCGCGGATTGCCGGCGGCAAGCTGCCGGTGCCGGCACACGAGCCGCTCAAGGGCGAGCTCGAGGATTTCATCGGCGCGGTCCGCGAGCGGCGGGCGCCCGCGGTGCCAGGGGAACAGGGTCGCGCCGCGCTGGCGCTGGCCGTGCGTATCGTGGAGTTAATGGCCGAACAGTGAACATCAACCTTGCAATTGCAGAACGCGCGAAGGCGGGAGAAACGTTGACCGCCGCCGAGCTCGATGAGCTCGAGTCGTGCGATGTCCTGTCTCTCGGCATGCTCGCCGACGACGTCCGCCGGGCGCGCGTCGGCGGCCGCGTGACCTATACGCGAGATGCCGAGTCGAGGCTGACGGCGCTGCCCGACACGCTGCCGGCGGCGCTGGAGGCGATTGGCGCAGCCAGGTCGGCTCATGGCGCCGCCATCGGCTATTCACTGGCCGATGTGATCGATCGCAACTGGGGACCGCTCGTCGACGTGCTGAAGCAGCTCAAGTCGGCGGGCCTCGACGCGATCGCCGACGCGCCGATCGATCGCATCGCCGACATTCCCGCGGCGCTAGGAGCGGCGCAGGATGCCGGGGTGCGCGTCGGCTGCCTGTCGCTGCAAAGGCCGCTCGCCGGTGAACGCACCGGCTTCCTGCTGAAGCTGCGCTCAATCGTCGAACAGTTTCCCGCCATCCAGACCGTCGCGCCGCTGCCTCGCGAGCAGTCGATCACCGTGCCGACCACCGGCTACGACGATGTCCGCGCGGTGGCGCTGGCGCGGCTGGCCTTGCCGTCGGTGGCGAACATCCAGGTGGATTGGACGCAGTACGGTCCGAAGCTGGCGCAGGTTGCGTTGACGTTCGGCGCCAACGATGTTGATCGTGTATCGACCATCGACGACCCGTCGCTGGGCCGCCGGCGCACCTCGGTGGAGGACGTGCGGCGCAACATCGAGGCGGCCGGGTTCGAGGCCGTCGAGCGCTGATGGCGCCGCTCCGACTCGGCGCGGTGTCGTATCTCAATACGAAGCCGCTGGTGTACGGCCTCGACGCCTGTCCCGATCAATTCGACGTGCGGTTCGACGTGCCGTCGCAATGCGCGACGCTGCTGCACGACGGCCAGGTTGATCTCGGCTTGATTCCGGCGATCGAGTACCTCCGCGGCGACTACCGCATCGTCCCGGACGTGTCGATCGCCTCTGATGGCGCCGTGGCGACGGTCGCCGTGTTCACGCGCAAGGCGATCGAGGACGTGAAGACGCTCGCACTCGACTTGAGCTCGCGGACCTCGGTGGCGCTGACGCGCGTGCTGTGCGCCAGGCACTGGCGCATTGCGCCGTCGTTCATCGCGGCCGAGCCAGACCTCGACGCCATGCTGGCCCGTGCCGATGCCGCGCTGGTGATTGGCGACCCGGCGTTCGACATCGACCCGGTCAAGCAGAAGGTGACGAAGGTCGATCTGGGTGCGGAGTGGAAGGCGATGACCGGTCTGCCGTTCGTGTATGCGATGTGGGTGGGGCGCCCCGGCGCGGCAACGCCGGCGCAGTGCCGCGCGCTGCAGCAGGCGCGCGACCGCGGCCTCGCGCACCTCGACGACATTGCCCGCGAGGTGAGTGGCGGCCACGCAGAGCTCGAGCGGCGATCGCTCGTGTACCTGCGTGATAATCTGAAATACGGACTTGGCGAATCTGAACTCGCCGGGTTGCGGCGCTTTCACGAACTGGCCACGGAAATCGGCGTGGTTCCCGAACTGCGGCCGCTGACGTTTTTTGACAGAAGAAAAGAAGAACCTTCTTTTCTTCTGTGAATACAGACTGATGGACCTTTCACTATTCGGACAGCGCATCCTGAGCGGGGGTCGTCTCACGGGAGACGAAGCGCTGCAGCTCTATCGCCAGGCGCCGACCTACTGGCTCGGGCGCATGGCGAATGCGGTACGTGTGCGGAAGCATCCCGAAGGCCTGGTCACCTACATCATCGACCGCAACGTCAACTACACGAACGTCTGCGTTGCGCGCTGCAACTTCTGCGCGTTCTACCGCGAGGTCGGCGATGCCGACGGCTACGTGCTGGGCTTCGAGGAGATCTTCAGGAAGATCGAGGAGACGCGAGCGCTCGGCGGCGTGCAGCTGTTACTGCAGGGCGGCCACAATCCGGATTTGCCGTTGGCGTGGTACGAGGATCTCTTCCGCACCGTGAAGCAGCGCTTCCCGGACTTCAAGTTGCACGCCCTCTCGCCGCCGGAGGTGCTGCACATTGCTCGCATGGCGAAGCTGCCGGTGCCACACGTGATCGCGAGGCTGATCGCGGCGGGCCTCGACAGCATTCCCGGCGGCGGCGCCGAGATCCTCGTCGATCGCGTGCGCAAGCTGCTGAACTGTTACAGCAAGGCGTCCGCCGATGAGTGGCTCGACGTGATGCGCCACGCACACGGCGCCGGCCTGCGGACCACCGCGACGATGATGTACGGGACGGTGGAGACTGACGAAGAGCGGCTCGAGCACATGCTGCGGCTGCGCGCGCTGCAGGACGAGACCGGCGGCTTCACCGCGTTCATCACCTGGAGCTACCAGCCCGAGCACACCGAGCGCGGCGGCACTGAGGCGACCGGCGTCGACTACTTGCGGACGCTCGCCGTGGCGCGGCTGGTGCTCGACAACTTCGACAACCTCCAGGCCTCGTGGGTCACGCAGGGCGGCAAGGTGGGGCAGCTGAGCCTCGCCTTCGGCGCCAACGACATGGGCAGCGTGATGATCGAAGAAAACGTCGTCCGGGCCGCCGGCGCGTCGTATTGCATGGACGAAGTCGAGATCGTCCGCAACGTCGAGGACGCCGGATTCGTGCCGAAGCGGCGCAACATGCACTACGAGATTCTCGGCGATCCGTTCTTTCGCGAGCAC
>JALDXK010000197.1:0-9723 GCA_032155105.1 Acidobacteriota bacterium | reverse complement strand
CGCTTTGACACGGCGCGCGCGTAGGCGGGTCATATAATTAGACACGTATGAAGACCGTTGTCGATCGCGCGGACACGCGCAAGGCCCGCTGGGAGCGGGACGTCCTCGAGCCCGCGCTCCGCAAATCTCCCGAGCGCACAGGTCCGTTCACGACGATTTCCGGACGCGCCATCGAGCGCCTCTATACCGCTGAAGACGTTGCCGGCGTCGATTACGACGCCACGATCGGCAATCCCGGGGAGTTCCCGTACGTCCGTGGCATTCACCCGAGCGGCTATCGCGGCAAGCTGTGGACGATGCGCCAGTTCGCGGGCTTCGGGACACCCGAGGAGACCAACCAGCGCTACCAGGATCTGATCGCCGCCGGCGGCACGGGCCTCAGCGTCGCCTTCGACCTGCCCACGCTGATGGGCCGCGACCCCGACCATCCGCTCTCGCTCGGCGAGGTCGGCAAGTGCGGCGTCAGCATCGTCTCGCTGCAGGACATGGAGCGGTTGTTCGACGGCATCCCGTTGAACGACCCGAACATCACCACGTCGATGACGATCAACTCGCCGGCGCCGATGATCTTCGCGATGTACCTCGTGGTGGCGGAGCAGCACGGCGCCGACTGGAAGACGATCTCCGGCACCATCCAGAACGACATCCTCAAGGAATTCATCGCGCAGAAGGAATACATCTTCCCGCCGCGCCAGTCGATGCGGCTGATCACCGACATCTTCGAGTTCTGCGTCAAGGAGGTCCCGAAGTGGAACACCATCTCGGTGAGCGGCTACCACATCCGGGAAGCGGGCTCGACCTCGCTGCAGGAGCTGGCGTTCACGCTGCGTGACGGGCTCGAGTACGTGCAGTACGGCGTCGATGCCGGCCTCGATGTGGACGACTTCGTGCCGCGCATGTCGTTCTTCTTCAACTCGCATTCGGACTTCTTCGAGGAGATCGCGAAGTATCGTGCCGCGCGCAAGCTGTGGGCCGAGGCGATGAAGCACCGCTTCGGGGCGAAGAACCCGCGCTCGTGGGCGCTGCGGTTCCACACCCAGACCGCCGGCGTGTCGCTGACCGCGCAGCAGCCCTACAACAACGTCGTGCGCACCGCCCTGCAAGCGCTGGCCGCGGTGCTGGGCGGCACCAATTCGCTGCACACCAACTCGCTGGACGAGGCGCTCGCGCTGCCGACCAGGGAAGCCGCCACGATTGCGCTGCGTACCCAGCAGATCATCGCCCACGAGAGCGGCGTGACCAACGTCGTCGATCCACTCGGGGGGTCGTACTTCGTCGAGAAGCTGACCCGCGAGATGGAAGAGGGCACCTTGCAATACTGGGACACGATCGATCGCATGGGCGGCATGGTCGAGGCGATCGAGCGCGGCTACCCGCAGAAGGAGATCGCCGAGGCCTCGTACCAGTTCCAGCAGTCCGTCGAGCGCCGCGAGAAGGTGATCGTCGGCGTCAACGACTTCATCCAGACCGACGAGAAGCCGATCGAGATCCTCTACATCGACGAGAGCACCGCGGACGTGCAGTTGGAGCGGCTCGCGCAGCTGAAGCAGACCCGCGACAACGATCGCGTCCACCGCACGCTCGAGGCGTTGAAGGCCGGCGCGAAGGGCCGCGACAACACGATGCCGCTGCTGCTCGATTGCGTCCGCGCCTATGCGACGGTAGGTGAGATGTGTGATGCGCTCCGGGAGGTCTGGGGCGAATATGAAGAAGTACCGGTGATATGAGTCAGAAGATCCGAGTCGTTATTGCGAAGCCCGGACTCGACGGGCACGATCGCGGCGCCAAGGTGATTGCGCGGGCGTTGCGCGATGCCGGCATGGAAGTCATTTACACGGGCCTGCGCCAGACGCCCGAGCAGATCGTCTCCGCGGCGCTGCAGGAGGACGCCGATGTGATCGGGCTGTCGATCCTGTCCGGCGCCCACATGCACATCTGCCCGCGGGTCGTGGAGCTCCTCAAGGAAAAGGGCCTGGACGATGTCCAGGTCGTCATCGGCGGCATCATCCCGGACGTCGACATTCCCAAGCTGAATGCCATGGGCATCAAGGGGATCTTCCTCCCGGGCACGCCCATGCAGCACATCATCGATTTCATCACCGCAAACGCCCGGGCCCGGGTGTGACTGGCGAGGCTTCGCCTCAGACCACCGAGCCCGTGGGGCTCCGGCTCCGCCTCGCCAGTGGCAGCGTCTTTTTGCCCCGCTTCCACCACCCCACCACGCTGGGCAACGCGCGGCGGGGACCCCGGCTCCGGCGGGGCGATCTGTTGGCGGCGCCCGGTCGCGCCGATACCCGACTGTAGACCCGTATGCGCACGCTTTTACTCGCCGACGACAATGTGACCGTCCAGCGAGTGATAGCGTTGACGTTCGCGCACGAACCCGTCCGAATCGTCACCGCGTCCGATGGCCACCAGGCCATGGACCGCATGGTCACGGAACCCCCCGACATCGTCCTGGCCGGCACCACGCTGCCGCAGGTGAACGGCTACGACCTCTCGCGATTCGTCAGGAACACCCCCGAGCTGAAGAATGTGCCGGTGCTGCTGCTCAGCGGCGCATTCGAGTCGGTGGATGAGGCGGAGCTGGAGTCGAGCGGCGCCAGCGGGGTAATCGAAAAACCGGTTGAGCCGACGCTCGTGATTCGACGCGTCAAGGAGTTGCTGGGACTGAAGCTGGAGGACGCGCCGCCGGCCGGGCGACTGGTGACGTCCCCCAAGGTTGAGCGGCCGAGCCCGACGCCGTCTATGCCGCGCGCGGCGATGGCGGCACGACCGAAGCCGGCTGCAGCAGCCGCGCCGGTTGAGAATGCCGCCAGGAAAGACGACTACCTCGATTCACTGGGCGACGCGTTCGATACGCTCGACCAGCAGCTGGCCGGCCTGCCGACCAACCAGCAGTCCGAATCTGCTAGCCCCACCCCGGGGGAGTTCCGGCGTGACACGCGCAATCCGCCGCCACCGCTGGCACCGGGAAAGGTGTCGGGCGACCCCCGCTCGCCGGGGAGGATGCCGGTGCCGCCATCGACCTCGGAGCCTGCGGGAAATCCGGTCTACGAAGTAGATTCAGAATGGTTCGCCGATGATGGCCGCGGTCATGAGGCGGCGCAGGCCGGCCGCCGCGAGATGGTCGAGGAACTGCGCGCGCCCGAACTGCAGGCGCCAGCGCCCGACGCGACCGTACCGCCCGTGTACGAAGTAGACGACGAGTGGTTTGCGGCGGATCGGAAGGTGCGTGCTGCGCGCGAGGACGAACAGCGCGAACTGGCGCGCGAGATGGGCATTCACGACGTGGAATTGCCTGAGGCGAAGCCGCCGGCGCCGCCGTTGTCGAAGCGAGACTTCGAATTTGGCGAAGCCGATTTCTCCGCGGCGACCGCATCGCCGCCCGCTGGACCCGTTGGGGACGACGCCACGCTGTCGGTTGAACCGATCGCGCGCGCCTTGCCGATCGATTTCTTTGCATCTACGTTGCCCAGGCTGCAGCCGCAGGCGCCGCCGGACCAGGGCATGCCTGTGGCACCCGCGCCACCCGTGCCGCGCATCAGCCAGGCATTGCGGGCGCACGTCAATGAACCGCGCCGCGACACCCGCGATGTGGCAAACGACTTCGACGCGCTGCTGGCCTTCGAGCAGGGCGCCAAGCCGTCGCCGCCGATCATCGAGCCGATCATTCACGCGGTGACGCCGGAGATCACCGGCGAGATGCTCGAGCAGATCGCGACCACGGTCGCCGACCGCCTCACCAACAATGTGCGCGTCGAGCCGGTTGCACCCCAGCTGACCGAGGCGATGCTCGCGCACATCGCTGCGACCGTGTCCGAGCGCCTGCAGAACAGCATCAGGATCGAGCCGGCGGCGCCCGAGATCACGCCGCAGATGCTGGCGCTGATTGCCGCGACGGTCTCGGATCGGCTGAAGGACAGCATCAAGGTGGAGCCCGCCGCGCCGCAGATCACGGGCGAGATGCTCGATCAGGTTTCGGCGACGGTCTCGGATCGGCTGCAGCACACGATCAAGATCGATGCGGTGGCCCCGGAACTGTCGCCGGCGATGCTGGCGCAGGTTGCCGCCATCGTGGCGGGACACCTGACCGACAGCATCCGCGTCGAGCCGAAGGCGCCGGAGATCACGCAGCCAGTCATCGAGCAGATCGCGTCGCTGGTGGCAGAGCAACTCTCCGAGAAACTGATTGGCGCGATCCGCGTCGAGCCGCGGGCGCCCGAGATCACGCAGCCAATGCTCGACCACATGGCGTCGGTCATGTCCGACCGGCTCACCGGCACGGTGCGGGTCGAGCCACAGGCGCCCGAGATCACGCAGCCAATGCTCGACCACATGGCGTCGGTCATGTCCGAGCGGCTCACCGGCACGGTGCGGGTCGAGCCGCAGGCGCCCGAGATCACGCAGTCGATGCTCGATCACATGGCGTCGGTGATGTCCGAGCGGCTGACCGGCACGGTGCGGGTCGAGCCGCAGGCGCCCGAGATCACACAGCCGATGCTCGACCACATGGCGTCGGTCATGTCCAAGCGGCTCACGGGCACGGTGCGGGTCGAGCCGCAGGCGCCCGAGATCACACAGCCGATGCTCGATCACATGGCGTCGGTGATGTCCGAGCAGCTGACCGGCGCGGTGCGGGTCGAGCCGCAAGCGCCGGTGATCACACAGTCGATGCTCGATCACATTGCGTCGGTGATGGCACAGTTGCTGACCGGCACGGTGCACGTCGAGCCGCAGGCGCCGGAGCTTACGCAGCCGATGCTCGACCACGTGGCGTCGGTCGTGTCCGAGCGGCTCACCGGGACCATTCGCGTCGAGCCCGCCGCGCCGCACATCACCGACGAGATGCTCGGGCAGATAGCCGCGATCGTGTCCGAGCGGCTGTCGCACACCGTGCGCGTCGAGCCCAAGGCCCCGCAAATCACCGAGCCGATGCTGGGTCAGATGGCCGGGATGCTGTCGGAGCGGCTTGCAGGGGCAATCCGCGTCGAACCGGTCGCGCCGCAGATGACCGAGCAGATGCTAGGCCACATGGCGTGGCAGACCTCCGAGCACCTGGCGAAGGCCATCCGTGTCGAGCCCGCAGCGCCGCACATCACCGACGAGATGCTCCAGCAGATTGCCGGGATGGTGTCCGAGCGGCTGAAGGACAGCATTCGCGTTGAGCCGGTGCCGCCGCCGCAGGTGCCAAACGAGGTGGCGGGCGAAGTGGCGTCGCAGCTGGCCGAGCGCCTCAAGGCGAGCGTGCAGGTGCAGACCGTGGCGCCCGAGATCACCGGCGAGATGCTCGACCAGGTCGCCGCGCGGGTCGGTGAGCGCCTGACGCCGGGCCTGCTGGCCGACCAGCTGCGCGAGGCCATCACGGCCGCCATCCGCGACACCGTTCGCGCGGTGGTCTCCGACACGTCGGAGCGGCTCGTGCGCGAGGAGATCGAACGGATAAAGTCAAGAACCCAGTAGGTCCGTCGGCAATAATAAGGATCTATGTCAGTCCCGGAGAAACCGGCTCTCGAAGGCCTCGAGGATGCACTCGCGGCCCGATGGGAGCGTGATGGCACGTATCGATTCGACCGCACCAAGACGCGCGAGCAGATCTATTCGATCGACACCCCGCCGCCCACCGTCAGCGGTTCGCTGCACGTCGGCCACGTCTTCTCCTACACGCACACCGACATCATCGCGCGCTACCAGCGGATGCGCGGCAAGGAAGTGTTCTACCCGATGGGGTGGGACGACAACGGCCTGCCGACCGAGCGGCGCGTGCAGAACTACTTCGGTGTGCGCTGCGATCCGTCGCTGCCCTACGATCCCAGCTTCACCGCGCCCGACAAACCAGACAAGCAACCGATCTCGATCTCGCGCCCGAACTTCATCGAGTTGTGCAACAGGCTGACCATCGAGGACGAGAAGGCGTTCGAGCACTTGTGGCGTTACCTCGGGCTGTCGGTCGACTGGTCGATGACCTACGCCACCATCGCTCCCGATGCGCAGCGCATCTCGCAGTTGATGTTCGTGCGCCTGCTCGCGCAGAAGCGTGCCTACCAGGTCGAAGCCCCCACCCTCTGGGACGTGGATTTCCGCACCGCGGTCGCGCAGGCTGAACTCGAGGATCGCGAACAGGCCGGGGCGTACCACACGATTCATTTCGCGAAGGCTGATGGCTCCGGCGCGGTCGCCATCGAGACGACGCGTCCCGAGTTGATCGCCGCGTGTGTGGCGCTGGTCGCGCACCCCGACGACGTGCGGTACCAGCCGTGGTTCGGCCGCGACGTGATCACGCCGCTGTTCGGCGTGCGCGTGCCCGTGAAGGCGCACACGCTTGCCGATCCCGAGAAGGGCAGCGGCATCGCGATGATCTGCACCTTCGGCGACACGACCGACGTGACGTGGTGGCGCGAGTTGAAGCTGCCGGTGCGCGCGATCGTGCAGCCCAACGGCACGCTGGGTCCGGTGACCTGGGGCCAGCCGGGATGGGAGTCCGCGGACGCCGCGCGGGCGCAAGCCGCCTACGACCAGCTTGCCGGGCTGTCGTCGAAGAAGGCGCAGGCGAAAATCGTGGAGCTGCTGCGCGAGAGCGGCGATCTGCAAGGCGATCCCAAGCCGATTACCCACGCGGTGAAGTTCTACGAGAAAGGCGACCGCCCGCTCGAGATCGTCACCAGCCGGCAGTGGTTCATCAAGACCATCGACTACCGCGACGATTTCATCACACGCGGCCAGGAGATCAGCTGGCATCCGCCGTACATGCGGGCCCGCTTCGAGAACTGGGTGCAGGGCCTGAACGGCGACTGGTGCATCAGCCGCCAGCGTTTTTTCGGAGTGCCGTTCCCGGTGTGGTACCCGATTCGCGCCGACGGCAGCCTCGACTACGCACACGTGATCGTCGCGCCGGAGTCGCGGCTGCCGATCGATCCGTCGACCGACGTGCCCGAGGGCTACACCGCCGACCAGCGCGGCAAGCCGGGCGGCTTCGCCGGCGATCCCGACGTGATGGACACCTGGGCCACCTCGTCCGTGTCGCCCCAGCTGGTGACGAAGTACGAATCCGACGCCGACATTTTCAGCCGCACGTTCCCGATGGACCTGCGGCCGCAGGCGCACGACATCATCCGCACCTGGCTGTTCTCGTCGGTGGTGCGTGCACACTTCGAACACCACTCGGTGCCGTGGACCAACGCGTCGATTTCGGGGTGGGTGCTCGACCCCGACCGCAAGAAGATGTCGAAGTCGAAGGGCAACGTCGTCACGCCGCTGGCGCTGTTGGAGGAACACGGCTCCGACGGCGTGCGCTATTGGGCCGCCCGCGGCGGCCCCGGGGTCGACACGGCCTTCGATCCCGGCCAGATGAAGATTGGCCGCAAGCTCGCCATGAAAGTCCTCAACGTGTCGAAGTTCGTCCTGGCCGGCGAACAGTCGAACGGCGAGGTGACTGAGCCCCTCGATCGCGGCATGCTGCAGAACCTGGCCACGCTGATCGACGATGCGACCGCGGAGCTGGAGCAGTACGAGTACGCGCGCGCGCTGGCGAAGATCGAATCGTTCTTCTGGGACTTCTGCGACAACTACGTCGAGGCTGCGAAGTCGCGGAAGTACGGCGACTTCGGTCCGGAGGCTGCGGCGTCGGCATCGACGGCGATGCGGCTCGCGTTGTCGGCGCTCCTCAGGTTGCTCGCGCCGTACCTGTCCTTCGTCACCGAAGAGGTGTGGTCGTGGACCAACACCGGCTCGGTGCATCGCGCACCGTGGCCGACGCGTGAGGAGATCATTCGCGTCTCGGGCACCGACACGTCGGCGCAACAGGCCGTGCTGCACGTCACCGAGGCGCTCAACGTGATCCGCAAGGGCAAGGTCGACCAGAAGGTGTCGATCGGCACGCCGGTCCGCGAGGTGGTCTACAGCTCCACCGACGATGCGATTGCCTGCCTCAAGCTGGTCGAACGCGACCTGAAGGCGGCGTCGCGCACCGAGACGCTGGTGCTGAAGGCCGCGGCTGAATCGACCGTGCATATCACGCTCAAGCCCGCGGAGGCGTAGCGATGAACGCAGGCGGTCCGCAGCTCGAGGAGTTGGTCCGCCGCGCGCTGGACGAGGACATCGGCCGCGGCGATGCGACCAGCGCCGCGGTGATCCCCGACGGCCAGCGCGCCCGCGGTGTGATCCTCGCGAAGTCGGACTTGGTACTCGCGGGCCTCGACGTGGCCGCCGCGACCTTTCGCCAGCTCGATCCGGCAGTGGTGATCGAGGTGTTGTGGGGCGACGGATCGCACGTCAGCGCTAACGAACCCGTGGCCTTCGTCACCGGTAACGCCCGGGCCCTGCTGACCGCCGAACGAACCGCGCTCAACTTCATGCAGCGGCTCAGCGGCATTGCCACGCTGACCGCGAAGTTCGTCGCCGCGGCTGCCGGCCGCATCACCGTCCTCGATACGCGCAAGACCACGCCGGGATGGCGCGCGCTGGAGAAGTACGCCGTGCGATGCGGCGGCGGGACCAACCATCGCCAGCGGCTCGATGACGGCATGCTGATCAAGGACAACCACAAACGGCTGGCCGGTGGTGTGCGCAATGCCACCGTCGAGGCCATGGCGCACGCCAACGGGTTGCCGGTGGAAGTGGAGGTCGAGGACCTCGAGGAGCTCGATGCCGTGCTCGACACCGGCGTCCCACGCATCCTGCTCGACAACTTCACGACCTACGACCTTCGCGAAGCGGTCAAGCGCGTGGCCGGCCGCGCCGCACTGGAGATCTCCGGCGGCGTTACGCTCGATCGCCTTCCGGAACTGGCCACCACCGGCGCCGATTTCGTCTCGGTCGGCGCCTTGACGCATTCCGCACCCGCCGCCGATCTGAGCTTCGAGCTCGAGCCGGCGTAATGCTTCCGCCCGACGTCGCCGGCCACATCGCGACATTGTGGACGAGGGGTGTCGATGTAGACGTGCGCTGGCACGCGTGCCTTCCTTCGACGATGGATGTCGCGGCCTCGCTCATCTCCGGCGGCGCCGCGCATGGCGTGGTCGTGGCCGCCGAGGAGCAGACCGCCGGACGAGGCCGCCGCGGATCGTCGTGGGTGTCGCCGCCCGGGGCGGGACTCTACCTGTCGTTCATCGCCAGGCCCGCCTTCGCCGAGGCTTCGGCGGGCAAGCCTACCGCTTCGAACCTGTCGCTGATTACGCTTGCCGCCGGAGTTGGCGTGCGTGACGGCATCGTGGCCGCCACCGGCCTCGCGCCCGATCTGAAATGGCCGAACGATCTCCAGGTCGGCCGCCGCAAGCTCTCGGGCATTCTCGCGGAAGGCCTTGCCATCGGCACGCGCGACCAGGCGGTGATCATCGGTGTCGGCGTCAACGTGCAGCCCGCCGCCTATCCGCCGGACGTTGGCGCACGCGCCACCTCGGTCGAAGGCGAGCTTGGCCGGCCCGTCGATCGCGGCCTGCTGTTCAGCGCCATCCTCGACGGCCTGTGGACGCGCCTCGCCGCGCTCGACCAAACTCCGGGTGATATCCTGCAGGCGTGGCGCGCGGCCTCGCCGAGTGCGCAGGGCACGCGCGTTGAATGGGACGGACACCACGGTACCACCGCGGGCATCGACGAGGCGGGGGCGCTGCTCGTGACGACTGCCACCGGCGTTGAGCGGATCGTCGCCGGCGATGTGCACTGGCACCTCCCGTAGGCACCGGGCACAGGCACCCACCCTTTGGCACCAGGCACGAGGCACCAGGC
>JALDXK010000196.1:0-9794 GCA_032155105.1 Acidobacteriota bacterium | reverse complement strand
GAATGCGCCCGTGTACTTGAGGTCGTTGAACTGAATGAGGGGCAGAGCGAAGGGATCACCGGCAGCTGGAACTGAAGCTGAAGTGTTGTAGAGCAGCGCAAGAATGGCGCAGGCAAAGACACAGCTGTGTTTCCACATTGGATCGTTGGTCCTCCTTGAATTGTTGGGAGCAGTCATTGGTGCCCGATTGAGGCAACACCGCTGAGCCTGCGCTTCGTCCGAACGCAAGCGAGGGGCCAGAACACAAACCCGGTGAGTTGTTTTTGATGAAAGGCCGCATTGCGGCGAGAAACAGCGGAGATTTGTGAGTAGAGCGCGCTCGCGGAGGAGCGAGAGCGCGCTCTACTTGAGAGTCCTGCCCAACAATTACACTGCGCGCGTTTCGTTATTACTCGATGGCCTCTGTCACGGCGTGATCACGTACTCAAACACTGTCGTCGCTTCAGCGGCGTCAGCAGTGGTGGTCTGGTTCTTCGCCCACACTGAAATTTTGTATTTCGAATTCGCCAGCGTCGGAAGCCATGCGAATGTGCTCGAGCTGGTCCACCCGCCTTGCGCGACCCAACTGGAGCCGTTGTAGAGGAACCACTTGTAGAGGGCCGGCGCCGTTCCGCCAATCGCCGTCGCTCTCCATGTGACCGCGGTACCCGCCGTTTGTGGCGCCGCCTGGTCTGGCGCAAGGAACACCGCCACCACCTTCGCGCTGGTCTGTGCCGGCGGCAGCGGTGTGACCAGCGTCGGCCCGACAACCGTGAAGCTGGACGACGCGACGGACGCCTCGCCAAGGTCGTTGGTGCTGTCGGCGCTTCGAGCCGCAACGCTCACCTTGTTGGTGCCCGCGCTGCCCGGCACGTATGTGAAGGCGCTGTCCGTGGACCAGTCCTGGTAGATAACCCAGGCGCTGCCATTGTGGACGAGCCACTTGTACTCGGCCGGCGCGGCGCCGCCCGTCACGGTTGCCGTCCACGTAGTCGTGGCTCCGGTCGTGACCGGCGACGCCTGGCCGGCCGCCAGCGTGACGGCGGTCACCTTGCCAGTGGCTGGCGGTGTCACGGCCGCTGGCGGTGGCGGGGGCGGCGCAGCAATCGCGAACGGCATCGATGCCGACGCTTCTCCGGCGTCGCTGGTGTTCCACGCGCTCCTGGTCCACACCGCGACGCGATAGTCGGTGTTCGCCGCCGCCGGCGTCCATGCGAACGAGTTCGACGTGGTCCACGCACCGGCGGGTGTCCAGGTCGTGCCGTCCGTCGAGACCGCCCAATTGTATTGGAACGGCGCGACGCCATCAGTGGGTTCGGCCGTGAACGTGATCGTGGCGCCGGTCGTTTGCGGCGACGGCAGGCTGGCCGCGATCGTCACCTCGCTCACGGACGGGAAGACGATCTCGAACGGAGCGGACGTCGAAGCCTCTCCCGCATCGCCGTCATTCCAGGCGCTGCGCACCCATACCCCGACACGATAGTTGGCGTGGGCTGTCGCGGGCGTCCACGCGAACGAAGTCGACGTGGACCACGAAGCGGCGGGCGTCCAGGTCGTGCCGTCGGTCGAGACGGCCCACTTGTATTGGAGCGGCTCCTCGCCATCGGTGGCCGCAGCCGTGAAGGTAATGGTGGTGCCGGTGATTTGCGGCGATGGCTTGCTGGCCGCGATCGACACGTCGCGCACAGACGGAAGCACGATCTCGAACGGCATCGATGCCGACGCTTCGCCTGCATCATCGTCATTCCACCCGCTGCGCGCCCACACGCCCACGCGGTAGTGGGCGTTGGCCGCCGACGGCGTCCACGCGAACGTGTTCGAGGCCGTCCACGATCCCGCCGGTGTCCACGTGCTGCCGTCGGCCGAGATCGCCCACTTGTAGGCATACGGCGCCTCGCCGTCGGTGGGGACGGCGGTGAAGGTCACCGGGGTATTCGTCAGCTGCGGCGCGCTGTGGCTGGCCGTCACGCTCACCGCGCTGACGGGCTCCGGCGCGGGCGGCACATCCACCTGGAACACGTGCACCAGAGGGTGGCTGGCGACGCCGACCTTGTCGGCGCTCATCTGGACGACGTAGAGCAGCTGCCGCTGGGCGTCGTAGGTGACGCCGCCGATGGTGAAGCTCTTCTCGTAGATCGGCAGCTCGAACGGCCAGACGCCGTACGGCACGATCTCCCACGGCTGCTTCAGCCCGGCCTTCACGGCGGCGAGATCATTCATGTCGTAGGCCCAGAGTTGATAGTGATACGGATAGGCATGCTGTCCCTTGGCGCTCGCGGTCGGGTCGTAGCACCAGTGAGAGCCGTCCGGGCTCGGCAAGCCGTGAAGGCTGGCGTTGCCGGTGCCGTTGCCGTAGCAGTACGGTCCAACGCCGTTGCGGCCGACGAATACGGCCGTGCGCGTGCCGCCGATCATCGCCAGGCCGCCCATCTGGATGGTGCCGCCGTAAACAGGGTTTGACGAGCTGAACACGCCGAGCGTGGGATGTTCGCCGCTGTAGTACAGGAGCGGCGATGCGGCGACCGTGGCTGCGCCGACGCTCGCAGGGTCGAACGCGAAGGCCGCCGGCCCCCACGACGTGCGGCTCACGATGGGAATGCAGCACTGACCGGTCGCGGCGGGGCCGCCGAGCCGCGACCGCCACTCCGACGGCACCGGCGACATGTAGCCAGACACGAAACCCGTCTTCTTCTCGTCCCACACGCGCGACCACCCCGAAAAGCTTGGCTGATTGAGCTGCAAGGACCGTGAAAAATGCGACAGCTTCTGCGTGTTCGAGGCGTCGTAATAGATCGACGCCGTGCCGATGAGGCGATTGTCGTGGACCATCAATCCGGCGATCGTCACGCCGCTCGTTGCGACCTGCGAGAGCTTGCCCTCGGTGGGATCGGCGAACGGCTGGAGGAAGGTGGCCAGCGGCAGCTTCGTAACGTCGGTGGACAACACTGGATTGGGAATGGTCACTTCCGCCAGTCGTCCGGCGCGGCTGCTGACGAACAAGGAATTCGTGGTCGGACTAAACGCGGCGAGCTTGCCGCCATAGGAGAAGCTGTCGTTGTTGACCGACGTTTTGGGCATACGAAAGGCGCCCACGTATTGAAACCTGTCTGCCGACAGTAAAGGCAGCGTGGTCGGATCGCTCGACTGTGCGCGAGTGCTCTGGGCCCTGGCGCTCATGAAGGCGATGATCACGATCAGCAACGTTCGTGCAAGCTTCGGCCAACGTACACACTTCTTCCTCATTGCCTCGTGTTCCTTTTTGGTTAGTGGGAATGGAGGAAGCGCGCGAGGGATATTCGACGCGCCGCTCTCCGGCGCGCAGCTATCGCAAGCCGCAGACCAGATCAGCGGCGCGCGCGGTTCTCAGTGCAACGAGAGAAAAGCAGGCGGGAATTTCGCAATCGCCAATCGCGTATGCGTTGATGGCTGCGCCAATCACCACCGTTGGTGATTACGAAGTTTGCGACGGCCTTACAGAACTGAAAAAATCGATCGCCTCTCTGCGAGTCGATTCCGCTCCGAACTTACTCATTTGCTATCGGGGAACAAATCTGTCTGCGAAACCAACATCATTGCATCGAAGTCATGCACGAATCAGGACTAGGGTGCGTACCGTGCGTACGGTGCATACAGTGCGGAGGGTGCACCAACGCCGCACCTTCGAGGATCGGCCACAGGGGTTCGAGCGTGCGGTCCCAGGTGAGGCGGCTGAAGTCGGCGGCGGCGGCAATCGCGCGACGCTGCTCCGGTGTGTGACTGAGGAGATAGAGGATGTGATCGGCGAAGTACGGCGGCGAGTTCGCGACGAGCGATGCGTAGGCCGCTTGCGGTGGCAGGCCGCCGGCCACCGGCTCGGTGATCACGATCGGCAGGCCGGCGGCAATCGCTTCGAGCGCCTTGTTCTGGACGCCGCGCGCCACTTTCAGGGGAGCGATGCCGACGGCCGAGTCCCACAGCCATTGGCGCACGTCGTCGACGCGGCCAGTGACCGTGATGGCCGGATCGCGTGCGCACAGCGCTTTCAACGATGCGGTCGGATCGGCGCCGACCACCGCGAGCTCGGCGTCCGGGCGGCGGTTCTTCACGAGCGGCCAGACCTCGCGCACGAACCACATCATGCCTTCCTCGTTGGGCGCGTAGTTCATGACGCCGCAGAAGGCGACGCGCGGGCGCGTGCTCGGCGGATCGGGCGGACGCAGCCGCTCCAGCTCGACACCGTTGGCGAGGACGTGCACGTTGGCGCCGGGCGCCAGTTCGCGGGCGGCGGCGGCTTCGCGGTCGTTCACGACCAGGCAGGCCGCGGCGTGACGGGCCGAGCGTTGTTCGAACGCGCGGAGCGTGGCCGCTTCGCGGCGATAGATCCACGACAGCGGCGGATGGCTCGTGGCCCCGAGGTCGCGCCACTTGCCCGAATCGACGTCCACGAAATCGATCACCATCGGGATCGTGTCGAGCGGCGGCAGCATCGCAAAGCGCGCCATGCCCGAACAGTAGGCGAACACGACGTCAGGAGGGCGCCGATCGACGAGGTCGCGGAGCACGCCGGGCATGCCGGGTGCGTCGAGCAGCGCGTGCGTCAGCGGCGTGTGCGACAGCAGCGCGCCGGCGGCGCCGATCTTGGTGCGCCACGCAGGCACGCCGAGCGCCGTCACGTCGGGCAGCCACGCTCGCATCCCCTCGACGTGACCGGCCTCCTCGTCATCATGGACGAGCGAGACGAGCGCAACCTCCGCGCGCTCGCGCAAGTGCCGCAGCATGTGGTACGCGCGCAGCCGATCGCCGCGGTTGGGGGCGTAGGGGAGCCGATGGGTGAGCACCAGGACGCGCATGGTCATGCCAGCCGTTCGTCGAGACGCGGATCGCGATGCCGGAGCACGCGCGCTGGCACGCCCCCGACGATGGTGCGCTCGGGAACGGGGCGCGACACGACGGCACCGGCTGCGACCACCGCATCGCGGCCGACATCCGCCATCACGACCGCCGCGCTGCCGATCCACGCGCCGGCGCCGATGCGCACCGCCGTCTTGAGGCTCGGCTGATCGCGGATCGGTAACGACGGGTCGTCGATGCCGTGCGTCCTGGCGCCGCTTGGGACGTGGACGCCGGCGGCCAGCAGGACATTGGCTTCGATGATCGCCCACCCGATATGACAACGCGGGCCGATGTAGGCGCGCTCGCCGATGGTGGCGGCTGCCGAGGAAAACAACGTGCCGAACTCGATCGTGGCGGTAGGGGCGCAGGCCCGCAAGGTGCGCGACAGGAACGCGCGGCGCAGGTACTGCCCGCCGAGGCCCGGCACCAGCGCCCAGGCCTGCGTCGAACCTTCAAGGGCGCGATCGGCGCCCATCACGCGCGCGCGGATCCGCCACGAGAGCACCGACGGGGTCACGACGAGCCACGCGCCCGCCCGGGCGGCGGCCTTCAGGGCCTCACGCATGGCCGGCCACTTCTTCATAGATGTCTTCGACCCGCCGCACCCGCGCCGTGAACGACAACTCGCCCTCGACCCGCGCGCGCGCCCGGCCGGCCATCATCCGCGTGCGAGCCGGATCGGCGAGCGCAGCGTCGATGGCGTGGAACAATCGATCGCCATTCTGCACCGGCACGATACGGCCGTGCACGTTGTGGCAGACCAGCTCCGCGGTACCGCCGGCATCGGTGGCCACCACCGGCGTCTCCATCGCCATGGCTTCGAGCACCGCGTTCGGCGTGCCTTCGTATTCGGACGACTGCACGAAGAGGTCAAATGCGTGATGCACCGGAACGATGTCGGCGACGTGGCCGAGCATGGTGACAACGCCGTCGAGTTGCAGCGTCCGGACGTGCTCGTCGAGGGCGGCGCGCGAGCTGCCATCACCGGCAATCACGAGACGGGTCTCGGGCCGGCGGCGGTGAAGGCGTGCGAAGCTCTCGAGGAGAATGTCGAACCGCTTCTGCGGCTCAGTGCGCCCCACCGCGCCGAGTACGACATGGGAGGGATTGAAGCCGAGACTCCGCCTGATTTCGGCCTCGCGGCTGCGATCGCGGACGAACTGCTGGTGATCGATGCCGTTCAGCACCGTAGTCACCGCCGCGGGCTTCGCACCGTGGCGAATCAACTCGCCGCCGATCTCGCTCGACACCGCGATCAGTCGCGGGAACTGTGCCAGGATGCGCTTGTCGGCGGGGTAGTAGCACATCCGCTCCTTGAACGAGTGGCCGGTCCATCCGTGCACGGTCGAGAGCGGCTTCACGCCGGTGGCCTTGCCGAGCAGCAGCGTCAACAGGTTCGTCTTGTAGTCGTGCGCGTGGACGATGTCGATCTCCCGCTGGTCGACCAGCTGGCGCAGCTTCGGCCACACCGACGGATCGAAGGAGTGCCGCTCGCGAATCTCGATGTAGTCGACGCCCACACGTTCCGGCCGATCGGTGACGCTGAAGCAGTTGTCGCGCTCGTCGCGGAGGTAGCACACCGTCACCTGCGATCGATCGGGATCGGCCATCGTCGCGCCGCGCAGGATCGTTTTCTCCGGACCGCCGCCGGTGCCACGCACGCTGCGCAGCTCGAGGACCCGCACCGGACCGTGCTTGCGCATGGCTCAGGCGGCCCGTCGCGCGCGGTGACTGCCGCGCGTGAACAGCGCGAGCGCGCGCGCCAGATCAAAGACCACCGCGACGGTGAGCGCCTGCAGCGCGGGAACCACACCAGGGCGCAACTGCCGGCGGACGATGCCGGCGGCGCGAATGACCGACGGGGCAACGGCCGCCGCCAGGAACAGCGTCGCCAGCGTCAGGTAGCCAAACAACAATGCGAGGAGCCCGCCATTGAGGCACCACAACTCGCCAACGGGGATCAGGGCGCTGCGAAAATGCCGGAGGCTTTTCGGGCCGCGAAACGTGACGCGCAGGTTGTCGCGGCCGCGCCACAACTCGCCAAAGAACAACGCACTGAGCGTACGCGGATCGCCGAAATGGATGCTGCGCAGCCGCGGGTCGGCCACGATGCGGCCCCCGGTCACGCGCACCCGATTGCAGAGATCGACGTCCTCGCATGCCGTGAGCGACGCGTCGAAGCCGCCGACCTTCTCGAACACGCTGCGCTTGATGGCGAGGTTGCCACTGCCCAGCCAGGTGACATCCTCGCGCGCCTGCGGTCGGGCG
Organism: Acidobacteriota bacterium; assembly: GCA_032155105.1. Classification (GTDB taxonomy): domain Bacteria; phylum Acidobacteriota; class Vicinamibacteria; order Vicinamibacterales; family UBA2999; genus 12-FULL-67-14b. The sequence continues at coordinate 2,675 of JALDXK010000196.1, read as the reverse complement.
CGCAAGCCGTCGTAGTGTTGCTGCACCCAGTTGGGCGACGGCTGCGTGAGCGGGGCCGCGCCCGTTGCCACCACGTCCTTTTCCGACAGCACTTCGACCGCGTTCTGGATCCAGTTCTCATCGATCTCGTGATCGGAGTCGGCGAAAGCCAGGATGTTGCCGAGCGCCGCCCGGGCGCCGCGGTTGCGCAGCGCCGCCACCGACGGATCCGACGCCTTGATCACTACAGCACCATAGTCGCGGGCCGCGCGATCCGACCCATCCGTAGAGTCGTTGTCGATGACGATGATTTCGATCAGTGCACGCGGGTAGTTGTTACTCGCAATGCTGTCGAGGCATCGTTGCAGGCGGGCCGAATCGTTGTGAACGGGAATGATGAACGAGACAAGGGGTCGCACGACCGGCCATAGAGCAAAGTCCTCGCCAGCATTGCAACCGGAAACCTGACGTGTTTGCGGACACGGTGGTGGTAACTGTTTCTAGTCCCGCAGAAAAAAGGCGCCTGAACTACCGACATTTTGTATTGATACGGCAGAACGAAGACGCATTTTCCCGGCACGAGTTTCGCTAGGCTGGCGGGCATGTACGTCCCTGGAAACCGGACCGCGGCCGCAGGCGTCATTGGCGCGCTGGTGATGTTGATGCTAGCGGTTGGGCTGCTGTCGATTCCCGTGCTCACTCAGTCCACTATCCCTCGGGTGCAGCCTATTACCGATCCCACGCACTTGAGACGCCTTGCCTTCGAGGATCTGAAGTACGCCGGCGCGTTCCGGATGCCCGCTGGGGTTGCCAATGGCGACAGTTTCGCCTCGGCCAGTGGTCCAATCGCGTTCAACCCCGCGAGAAACAGTCTCTTTGCCGGGTCGCGGCTGAGTCGGGTGGCCGAGGTCACGATTCCCACGCCGCTGATTACGACCGACATCAACGCGCTGCCCAGCGCCGAATACCTCCAAGGGTTCCACGATCCCACTGAAGGACGCATCAAGGAGGTCGCCACACAGGGTGCCGCGCTGTCGGGCCTGCTCGTGCACGACGGCTGGCTCTTCGGTACGGGCCTGATTTTTTACGACGCGAACAACACGCAGACCGTGTCGCATTTTACTCGCCCGATCACGCTCGCCGAGCCGGGCGCCAGTCCGATGCGCAGTGTCTGGAGGAAAGGGCGCTCTGGTTTCGTCGCCGGCTACATGGCGCGTGTGCCACCGGAGTGGCAATCGAAGCTCGGCGGGCCGGCGATCACGGGACAGTGCTGTGTGCCGATTGTCGGGCGCACGTCGTGGGGCCCCGCCGCCTTCGCGTGGGACCCGACGGAATTCGCGCAGCCGAAAGATAAAGAGATCAATGCCGTTCCCCTGGTCTATTACCCGGCTGAACATCCGACCCTCGGACCGTGGAGCGGATCGAATCCCACCTACGGCGGCACCATCCAGATGGGCGGCGTCGCGGTGATCGATCGCACCCGCACGGCGGTGTTCGTCGGCAGAAACGGCACCGGACCGTATTGCTACGGGATCGGCGTCGGCGACAAGTCGCTCACCGCGACGAAGAACGACAAGGGCGAAACGCTGTGCTATGACCCGGCGACGTCCGACAAGGGCCAGCACGCCTACCCGTACCGCTACCAGATGTGGGCCTACGACCTCAACGAGTGGGCGGAGGTCGCGGCAGGCAAGCGCGACCCGTGGTCGGTCAAGCCGTACGGGGTGTGGCCATTCGACCTGCCGTTCCCCGAGGCCAACACGCGCATCAACGGTGTGACGTTCGACCCGGCGACACGGCGGCTGTTCGTCGGCCAGCGCAGTGCCGATCGCGATGGACAATCGTACCGCCCGCTGATCCATGTTTTCGAGGTGCCATGAGTCGTCCCGCCGTTGTGTTCGATCGTGTCTGGAAAAAGTTTCGCCGTGGCGAGCGCCACGACAGCTTGCGCGATGCGCTGATTTCACTCGTCAAGCGGCCGTTCAGCCGTGTCGATCGCGAGGCACTGGCCGCCCAGGAATTCTGGGCACTCAAGGACGTGTCGTTCGAGGTGCAGCCCGGTGAGGCGATTGGCATCATCGGGCCGAACGGAGCCGGTAAGTCCACCACGCTCAAGCTGCTGACCAGGATCCTGAAGCCGACCAGGGGCTCGTGCCACGTGCGCGGCCGTGTGGGCGCGCTGATCGAGATCTCGGCCGGGTTCCACCCCGACCTGACCGGCCGCGAGAATGTCTATCTGCAGGGGGCGATCCTCGGCATGTCGCGCGCGGAAACCACGCGCAAGCTCGATTCGATCATCGACTTCTCGGGCATCCGCGATTTCATCGACACGCCGGTGAAGCGCTATTCGTCGGGCATGAACGCACGGCTCGGGTTCGCCGTGGCGGCGCACGTCGATCCGGACGTGCTGCTGATCGACGAGGTGCTGGCGGTCGGCGACTTCGCCTTCCAGCAGAAGTGTTACGCGCGCCTGCGGGAGTTCCGCAATTCAGGCGCGGCGATCGTGTTCGTGTCGCACAACATGCAGGCAATCGTCAGCCTGTGCGACAAGGGCATCCTGCTGCGGCCCGGCCGCGGGCCAATCGTGTCGAGCGTCGGCGAAGTGGCGGCGTTGTATGCGTCGCCGGACGGGCAGGCGGTGGAGCCGCGGATCCACGTCGAGAACGTCCGGCTCACCGAGCGCGGCACCTTTACGC
>JALDXK010000195.1:0-9810 GCA_032155105.1 Acidobacteriota bacterium | reverse complement strand
CGCAAGCGGGGTGTCGGTGGGGGCGGCATTCTTGCCGGCAGCCGGATCGTCAATTCCACGCTGGGCGATCGCGTGTGTGTGCGCAACCACACTGTGGTGACCGATTCCACGGTCGAGTCCGGCGCGTTCCTCGGCCCGTTCGCCCACATCCGCCCCGGCTCCGAGGTCGGCGAGGATGCGCACATCGGCAACTTCGTCGAGCTCAAGAAAACCAGGATGGGGAAGGGCGCGAAGGCGAATCACCTTGCGTATCTAGGCGATGCCTCGATCGGCGACGCCACGAACGTGGGCGCCGGCACCATCACCTGCAACTACGACGGCGAAAAGAAACACCAGACCGTCATCGGCAGCGGCGTGTTCGTCGGCAGTAACAGCACGCTGGTGGCGCCGGTCACCTTAGCCGATGGATCGTACATTGCAGCAGGCTCCGCGGTCACAACGGATGTGCCGGCGGGCGCGCTCGCGATCGGCCGGGCCCGCCAGGAGAACAAGGACGGCTGGGTGGCGAAGAGACGCGCCAAGGTTACATAAGTTACAAGGGTTACAGGGTTACAAAAAACATGTGCGGAATCGTTGGATACATCGGGCCCAAGCCCGTCGTGCCGGTCCTTCTCGACGGGCTGAGGCGGCTGGAGTATCGCGGCTACGACTCGGCCGGCGTGGCGGTGGTGGCCAACGGCACCATCGAAGTGCGCCGTAGCGCGGGCAAGCTGGCCAATCTCGAGAGTTCGATCCAGGCCAAGCCGCTCGCAGGAGTCTATGGTCTCGGCCACACGCGGTGGGCCACGCACGGCCGGCCCACCGAAGAGAATGCGCATCCACACCGCGACGGCTCCGGCCGCATCGTCGTGGTGCACAACGGCATCATCGAGAACTATCTCGAGATCAAGCGGGAACTGGTCGCCGAGGGCCACAGGTTCGTCAGCGACACCGACACCGAGGTGGTGGCGCACCTGGTGGAGAAAGAGTGGAAGAACGACGGGCTCGAGAACGCCGTGCTCCGCGCCATGCAGCGCGTCCGCGGCCTATTCGCGCTGGTGCTGATGTCGGCAGACGACCCTGAAAAGCTCGTCGCCGTGCGCAACGGCCCGCCCATCGTGGTCGGCATCGGCGAGGGCGAATACTTCGTGGCCTCAGACGTGCCCGCCATTCTCAGCCACACCCGCAACGTCGTGTTCCTCGACGATCGCGAGATGGCGATCGCCACGGCGAAGGGTGTGCAGTTCAAGACGCTCGACGGCAAGACCGTGGAGCGCACGCCGACGCGCGTCACCTGGGATCCGATCTCGGCGGAGAAGGCCGGCTACAAGCACTTCATGCTCAAGGAAATCTTCGAGCAGCCGCATGCGGTGCGCGACACGGTGCTCGGCCGCGCCTCGCTCGAGACGGGCCAGGTGCATCTCAACGAGATGGCCATCGCCGACGCGGACCTGCGCGACGTCGACAAGATCACGCTGCTCGCCTGCGGCACCTCGTGGCATGCGGCGCTGGTCGGCAAGTTCATGATCGAGGAGCTGGCCAAGGTCGCGGTCGAAGTGGACTACGGCTCGGAGTACCGCTACAGAAATCCGATCATCGGCCAGACCTCGCTCGCGGTCGCCATCACGCAGTCGGGTGAAACGGCCGACACGCTTGCCGCGCTGCGCGAGGCAAAAGGGAAGGGCGCGCGCAGCCTCGCGATCTGCAACGTGGTGGGCAGCATGGCCACGCGCGAATCGGAAGGGACCATCTATACGCACGCGGGCCCGGAGATCGGCGTCGCCTCGACCAAGGCCTTCACCACACAGCTCGTCGCGTTGTACCTGTTCGCGCTGAAGCTCGCCGAGGTCCGCAACACGCTCTCGCAGGAGGAACGCTGCGATCACATCACGGCGCTGATGCAGCTGCCGCAGGTACTCGAAGAGACGTTGAGGACGTCGAAAGAGATCGAGGAGATCGCGGCGAAGTTCCACAATCGCACCGACTTCCTCTATCTCGGGCGCGGCATCAACTACCCGATCGCGCTCGAGGGCGCGCTGAAGCTCAAGGAAATCTCCTACATCCATGCCGAGGGGTATCCCGCCGGCGAGATGAAGCACGGCCCCATCGCCCTCATCGACGAGCAAATGCCGGTGGTCGCGCTGGCGACCCACGACCACGTGTTCGAAAAAATGCAGGGCAACATCCAGGAAGTGAAGGCGCGTGGCGGCTCGATCATCGCCATCACCACCAAGGGCGACACGATCCTCGATGAATTGCTTGGCGACAATGACAGCATCGTGGCAGTTCCTGCGACACATCGACTGTTGATGCCGATTGTGCTCTCGCTGCCGCTGCAGTTACTGTCGTACTACATCGCTGTGCGTCGCGGCTGCGACGTCGATCAACCTCGTAACCTGGCGAAGAGTGTCACGGTAGAATAGGAGAGTTGGATCTTCTCTCCTCTCTGAATCCGCAACAGCAGGAAGCTGTTTCACGCACTGAAGGCCCGCTCCTCATTCTTGCAGGGGCGGGGTCGGGCAAGACGCGCGTCATCGCACACCGCATCGCGTACCTGGTGTCGGAACGCATCGCGTATCCCGACCAGGTGATGGCGGTCACGTTCACGAACAAGGCCGCGCAGGAAATGCGCGAGCGTGTTGAGCGGCTGCTCGACACGGATTGCCGAGCGATGTGGATCTCGACGTTCCACGCCCTCTGCGCGCGCTTGTTGCGCCGCGAAGCGCACCACATCGGCTTGAGCCGCGATTTCACCATCTACGACTCGGCCGATCAGCAGTCGGTGATCAAGCAGCTGCTCAAGGAGTACCACCTCGCGGATGAGACGTATCAGCCGCGCATGGTGCTCGGCCGCATCAGCAACGCCAAGAACCGCATGGAGGGGCCCGACAGTTTCGAGAACACCTGGAACGTGCGCGACAAGGAGATCGCCAGGCTGTTCAGGGGCTACAGCAAGGCGTTGAAGGACGCCAGCGCTCTCGATTTCGACGACCTGCTGCTGGCCACCGTCGATTTGTTCGACCAGAACCCCGATGTTCGCGAGCGGTACGCGCACCGTTTCCGCTACGTGATGGTCGATGAGTACCAGGACACCAATCGCCCGCAATACTTGCTCGTCAAGCAGATCGCGGGCAAGCACCGCAACCTGGCGGTGGTGGGCGATCCCGACCAGTCGATCTACAAGTGGCGTGGCGCCGATCTCCGCAACATCATGGATTTCGAAACCGACTTCTCAGACGCGAACATCGTCCGTCTGGAGCAGAACTATCGGTCCACCGAGGTGATTCTCGACGCGGCGTCGGCGGTGATCGCGAACAACAAGAACCGCAAGAAGAAAGCGTTGTGGACCGACCTGAAGGGCGGCGCCAAGATCAAGCTGTTCCGCGGCTCCGACGAGCTCGAGGAAGCCGAATACATCACGCGGATCGTCCGCCAGCAGCTCCAGGACGACTACAAGGCGCAGACGGCGGTGCTCTATCGCACCAACGCCCAGTCGCGCGCGGTTGAGGATTCACTGCGCGCCGCCGGCATCGCCTACGTGGTGCTGGGCGGCGTCGGGTTCTACGAGCGCAGGGAAGTGAAGGACGCGCTCTCGTACCTGAAGCTCGTGCTCAACCCGCACGACGATGTGGCGATCCGGAGAGTGATCAACGTGCCGGCGCGCGGGGTGGGCAAGGGCGTGATGGACGCGCTCGAAGCCGTTGATGTGAGCCAGGTCGACACCGACGCGCAGCCGCTCTTCGCGGGCCTGAACCCCACGGTGGCCCAGAACTCGCTGTGGACGAAGATCGTGACCGCGGTCGACGGCCGCCTGCTGACGTCGCGGCAGGTCGCCTCGCTTGGCGCCTTCCGCGATCTGATCACGGCGCTCGCCGACGTGGCGCGCAGAGAATCAGTCTCCGTGTTGCTCGGCAAGGTTCTTGATCAATCCGGATACCTCCGTGATCTCAGAGAAGACAAGAATGAAGAGTCGGAAGCCCGCATTGAGAACCTGATGGAACTGGTGTCTGCGGCGCGCGAATACGAATCGCGCGAGGTCGAGCCCACGCTTGGCGGTTTCGTCGATCGGCTGTCGCTGCTCTCGGACGTGGACAAGGAGCAGGGACAAAACAAGGACCCGAAGGTGATGATGATGACCCTGCATTCGGCGAAGGGCCTCGAGTTCCCCACCGTGGTGCTCGCCGGCCTCGAAGAAGGTCTGTTCCCGCATTCGCGGTCGCGGGAAGACGAAGCCGAGCTCGAAGAGGAGCGCCGGCTGTGTTACGTCGGCATCACCCGCGCGCGAAAGCAGTTGGTGCTCACCAGCGCGGCGCGCCGGCGCGTGTTTGGCGAGTATCAGAACACCGAGCCGTCACGCTTCATCGACGAGATTCCTGCCGACCTGGTCGAGCGCGAGGAGTCCCAGTATGAGTCTCGGTTTATTGGGCCTGCCCACCGTAGCTTTAGCGAAGGCGGGAGTTATCGCCCAAATCCCTACGCTCGGCGATATGCGCCTAAAGACAGGCCCTCCCGTGAGAGTTCGGATGAAGGCGAGGTCGCGACGCAGAATTTCCGCTACGAGGAAGAGGATCAGACGCCGGGACTGCGTCCCGGTGCTCGCGTCAACCATGCCCAGTTCGGACCGGGCACGGTTGTGAGCGTTGAAGATATCGAGGACGACCAGAAGCTGGTCGTGAAGTTCGTCACGGTGGGCACGAAGACACTCCGCGCCCGCTACGCGAAGCTTACAACCCGCTGATCTTGGTGATGATCGGGCGGCCTTCGCGGCCGCCGCCGGCGACTCTCGCGATCGTGATTGTCAGCGTCTTCTTCGTCGTCTGGCCGTCCGGCGACCTCACGTCTGCGCTCACCACCACGTCCTTGCTGATCGTTTCACCCTCGAACGTCTTGGGGTCGAGGGCCGGCTGGCCGGGTTGTGTCAGCGACGCTTCGGCGAGGCCAGTCGACGCCTTGATCGCGGTCGTCGCGGACGAGGTCGCCTTGGCGTGCGCGGCGATGCCCTCGCGCCACTTGTCCCACTCGGCTTTGACCTTCTGCTGCGCCGGCGTGAACTTCGCGTCGGGCTGTGCCTCGAGCTTCAGCACTTCTTCGATCGCCTTGATGTTCGCGGTCTGGTACTCGATCTTCGTGACCAGGAACGCCTTCTCGGTTTCCCTCGCCTTGGCTTCCGCCTCGAACAGCGGCTTGAAGGTGAGCGGCTCGCGCCGTTCCTCGCCGATGCTCGTGATCTCGAAGTCCTCGACCGACCCTTGCGTGCGTGGATCGATTTCCACCGCCGACATGCGGCCCACGGTGGTGTTGTCGCGGCCGCGCGCGGCGCGGAAGAACTGGGTCAGGAACTGCTGCTCGGGTGGTCGTGAGCAGCTGATGATAACGAGCGTTGCGGGAATGAGCGAGATTGCAGCGGCGATCCGTCGAAGCCCTGAGCGAGCTGGGCTCGTTGCATGGCGATGAGTGCAGCGAGTCGAAGGGTTCATTCGGCCTCTCCTCCTGATGGTGTACCGGTTGATGGTTCCGACGGCATCCCCGGCGGCGCCTCCTCCACGACCGCGGCGTCGACGAGCGCCACCGACACGATCCGGTCTTCGCCTTCGAGATCCATCAGCTTCACGCCTTGCGTGGCGCGGCCAATGGTGCGGATCTCGTTGGCCGGCGTGCGGAGGATCTTGCCCTGCTCCGTCATCACCAGCACCTCTTCTGTGGCGTGGACCTGGGTGATGGCCACGACCGGGCCGTTCTTGTCCGTCACCTCGACGTTCTTCACGCCGAGGCCGCCACGGCCGGTCACGCGATACTCGTCGAGCAGCGTGTTCTTGGCGTAGCCCTTCTCGGTTACGGTCAGCAGCGTGCCGCCTGGCTTGGCCACCTGCATCGCCACCACTTCGTCGTTGTCGCGCAGCTGGATGCCGCGCACGCCATAGGCCGTGCGGCCCATCGCGCGCACATCGCCTTCCCCGAAGCGGATCGCCTTGCCGTCGCGGGTGCCGATGAAGATCTCGCTCTGGCCATCCGACAACTGGACGTCGATCACCGCGTCGCCTTCCTCGATCCCCATCGCGATGATGCCGCCGGCGCGCGGGTTCGAGAACGCCGCGAGCTCGGTCTTCTTGATCGTGCCCTTACGCGTGCCCATCACGACGAAGCGCTGGGCGTCGAACTCCTGCACCGCGAGCATCGCGGCGAGCTTCTCGCCCTGCTCGAACTGCACCAGGTTGGCGATCGACTTGCCGCGGCCGTCGGCGCCCACATCCGGGATCTCGTGGACCTTCAGCCAGTACGCGCGGCCGCGGTCCGAGAAGATCATCATGTAGGAGTGTGTCGAGGCCACGAACAGGTGGTTGACCACGTCCTCTTCCCGCGTCCGCATGCCGATGCGGCCCTTGCCGCCGCGGTTCTGCGTGCGATAGGTCGTGATCGGCGTGCGCTTGATGTAGCCGGTGTCGGTGACCGTCACCGCGACGTCTTCCTCGGTGATCAGGTCCTCGATGCTGAAGTCGCCTTCTTCATCGACGAGCTGCGTGCGGCGCGGATCGGCGAACCGCTCCTTGATCGCCTTCAGCTCGTCGACGATGATCTGCAGCAGCAGGCGCTGGCTGGCGAGGATCCCGCGCAGCTTGGCGATCAGCGTGGTCAGATCGGCCAGCTCGTCGAGGATTTTCTGCCGCTCGAGGCCGGTGAGGCGCTGGAGCTGCATGTCGAGAATCGCCTGCGCCTGGATCTCCGTCAGCCCGAACGCGGTCGTCAAGCCGCCCTTGGCTTCCGGAGGGTTCTTCGATCCACGAATCAGCTTGATCACCGCGTCGAGGTTGTCGAGCGCGATGCGCAGGCCTTCGAGGATGTGCGCGCGCGCTTCGGCCTTGCGCAGCTCGAACTCGATGCGGCGGCGCACCACGTCGCGGCGGAACTCGACGAAGTGCTCGATCACCTCCAGCAGGCTCAGCACCTTCGGACGGCCGGAAACGATCGCCAGCATGATGATGCCGAACGTCTGTTGCAGCTGGGTGTGCTTGTAGAGGTTGTTGAGGATCACCTCGGCCACTTCGCCGCGTTTCAACTCGATGACGATCCGCATGCCGGTGCGGTCGGATTCGTCGCGCAGGTCGGAGATGCCCTCGATGGTCTTCTCGCGCACCAGCTCGGCGATGCGCTCGAGCAGCTTCGCCTTGTTCACCTGGTAAGGGATCTCGGTGACGATGATCTGTTCGCGATCGCCCTTCTTGGTGGTTTCGACTTCCGCCTTGGCGCGTACCTGGATGCCGCCGCGGCCGCTGACGTAGGCCTCGTGGATACCGCGCCGCCCGACAATCGACCCGCCGGTCGGAAAGTCCGGCCCCGGGATCAGGCGAATCAGTTCTCTAAGCTTTTGTTCTCTCGACAAACCTACAGGTCTCGACAAACCTACAGGTTTGTCGCCGCCAGATTCTTCGGGGTCGCCGCCAGATTCTTCGGGGTCGCCGCCAGATTCTCCCGGGTTCTGCTCTCTCTGATCCTGTTCTCTTTGACCCTGCGGCGACGGACCTTGGGAACTTTGCGGCGACGGACCTTTAGGTCCGTCGATCATTAAATTGGTCTCGATGTACCAGACAACCCCGTCCACGATCTCGCCGAGGTTGTGCGGCGGGATGTTGGTGGCCATGCCCACCGCGATGCCGGTCGAGCCGTTCACCAGCAGGTTCGGATACGGCGCCGGCAGCACCGTCGGCTCGTTGGTGGTCTCGTCGAAGTTGGGCTGGTAGTCGACCGTGTCTTTCTCGAGGTCGTCCATCAGGCGCTCGGCGAGGGCCTCGAGGCGCGCTTCGGTATACCGATAGGCCGCCGGCGGATCGCCGTCGACCGAGCCGAAGTTACCCTGGCCGTCGACCAGGGTGTTGCGCATGTTGAAATCCTGCGCGAGGCGAACCAGCGTGTCGTAGGCCGGCGCGTCGCCGTGCGGATGGTAGTTGCCGATGACTTCGCCAACGATCTTCGCGCACTTGCGATAGGCGCGGTTCGACGCCAGGCCCATCTGCCGCATCGCGTAGAGCACGCGCCGATGCGCGGGCTTCAACCCGTCGCGGACGTCCGGCAGCGCTCGACCAATGATTACGCTCATCGCGTAATCCAGGTACGAACGCTTCATTTCATCTTCGATATTTACGGGGGTGCGATTGACTTCCATTAGTAGCCAGTAGCCAGTAGCCAGTAGTCAGAACAATTCCAGAGGCTTTTCTGGCATCTAGAAACTGGATACTGGCTACTAAATGTCAAGATTTTTGACCTCTAGTGCATTGTCTTCGATGAATTTGCGGCGCGGCTCCACCTGGTCGCCCATCAGCGTCGTGAACATCGAATCGGCTTCCGTGTGATCCTCGGCCCTCACCTGCAGCAGCGTCCGGATCTCCGGGTTCATCGTCGTCGCCCACAGTGTGTCGGGATTCATCTCGCCAAGGCCTTTGTAGCGATTGATCGCCACGCCCTTGCGGCCGAGCGCGATGAAGTGATCGATGAAGTCGTCCATCGAGCTGATCGACACCGGGCCGGACTTCGCGGGAGCAACTGGGGCCGCCGCGGGGGCTGGCGCCACGCCGATCGCGTCGAGGGCGTCCCGTTCTTCGGCGGTGAGTCCCTCGTCTTCGCGTTCGGTGTCTTCGTCGATCGGCTTGCCGTTGGTCACCACGCGCACTTCGATCGGGCCTTTGCGCAGCGAGCGCAAAACGCTGCTGATCTCGGCGTAACCGGCGGCCAGGGCGCGGAACTCGCCCGACGCGACAAACACCGGCCCGATGCTATCGGTTCGTGAATAGCCGATGCTGCGATCGTCGATCTTGAGGCTCCACGCGTTGTGCTCTTCATCGCGCTGCAGCGAGACGTCGCGGATTGGCGTGGTCAACTGGTCGGCGAGGCCCTGCATGGCCGGCTGGTCCTCGAAGAACGTGCGCGAGCGCGCCTCGCGATCGAGCAGCGCTTCGACCACGTCGCGGGCATGGCCGCGGCGCTCGATGGCGCGGATCACGTTGCGATACGCAATCACGTTGTGCAGCAGTTTCTCGAGATCGGCGCCCGACAGTTCCGCGCCGTCGGCGGTGTGGACGACGCGGCCTTCGACGGCGCGATGCACCAGGAAGCTCTCGAGCGCGCGCTCGTCCTTGATGTAGGTTTCCTGCCGGCCGCGCTTGGCACGGAACAGCGGCGGCTGCGCGATGTAGATGTGCCCGCGCTCGACGAGCAGCGGCATCTGCCGGTAGAAGAACGTCAGCAGCAGCGTGCGGATGTGCGAGCCGTCCACGTCCGCGTCGGTCATGATGATCACGCGGTGGTAGCGCAGCTTGTCGATGTTGAAATCGTCGGTGCCGATGCCACATCCGAGCGCCGCGATCATCGTCTTGATTTCGTCCGAGCTGAGCATGCGATCGAGGCGCGCCCGTTCGACGTTGAGGATCTTGCCCTTGATCGGCAGGATGGCCTGGAACTTCCGGTCGCGGCCCTGCTTCGCTGAACCGCCTGCCGATTCGCCTTCGACGATGTAAATCTCGGCCTGGGCTGGGTCGCGCTCCTGGCAGTCGGCGAGCTTGCCGGGCAGCGAGCTGCCGTCGAGCGCGCCCTTGCGGCGCACCAGGTCGCGGGCCTTGCGGGCCGCATCGCGCGCCCGCGCCGCGTCCACCGCCTTCATGATGATGCGGCGGGCGACGGCCGGATTCTCCTCGAGGAAGGCCCCGAGCCGGTCGTTGATGATGGCCTCGACGATACCCTTGACCTCGGTGTTCCCGAGCTTGGTCTTGGTCTGGCCTTCGAACTGGGGATTCGGGATCTTGACGCTGATCACCGCGGTCATGCCTTCGCGGATGTCGTCGC
>JALDXK010000194.1:0-9847 GCA_032155105.1 Acidobacteriota bacterium | reverse complement strand
CTACTCCGCGATGAGCACCGAGATCACCAACGCCGGTGCCTTCTACGCGTACATCACTCGCGGCTTCGGCCGCACCGCCGGTCTGGCGGCCTCGCTGCTCTCCACGCTCATGTACCAGATGATCACCGTGATCCTGGCCGCCTTCTTCGCCTTCTATGCCAACGTCACGGCCGCCGAGCAGGCGGGCGTCGACATTGCCTGGCAGATCTGGGCGTTCATGGCGATCGCGGCGGTCTTCGTCCTGGGCCGGCGCAACATCGACGTCAGCTCGAAGCTGCTCGGCATCGCGGTAGCGCTAGAGACGATCATGGCGCTGATCTTCGTAGTGGCGGTGATCGCCCGCCAGGGACTCAGCGCTTTCTCGCTGGAGGTCTTCAATCCGAAAGTGATGTTCGGCGGCCAGATCGGTATTGGTGTGATGATGGTCGTCTACGCCTTCGGCGGCATCGAGTCGAATGCCATCTTTGGTGAGGAGGCGCGCGACATGAAGCGCACGGTGCGCCGCGCCGGCCTCATCGCGCCCTGCCTCCTCGCGCTCTTCTACATGATCGCCGGCTGGGCGCTGGTAGCCGCTCTCGGCGCCAGCCACGCTCAAGGGAAAGCGATTGAGTTCCCGGGCACGGTGTTCTTCGAAGCCAACACCGCGATGGTTGGTTCCTGGTCGACGCATCTCATCCAGTGGATGATTCTCTTCAGCCTCTTTGCCGCCCTGTTGGGCGTGCACAACTTCGGCCTGCGTTACTTCTTCGCCCTCGGCCGCGACGGAGTCCTTCCCAAATTACTGGCCAAGACGAATCCCAAGACACATGCCCCCTACCATGCCGGCGAGCTGCAGATCGCGTGCCTGACCATCCTACTCGGCGCCTTCATGCTGGCCGGCGCCGACCCTATGACCGACATCGTCACTGGCTTCGGTGGCGTCATCGTACTGATCAACACCTTCCTCTGGGCGTGGGTCTCGGCCGCTTCATTGGCCTATTTCTGGAAGCGCCGCGACGTCTCCGTCTGGGAGACGAAGGTGGCGCCGATCCTCTCTGTCCTGATCATGCTCACCCTTTGTGCAGTCATTCTCATCTGGTACACGGACATCACCGGCGCCGGCGGCGTCTACGCCCAGATGCCTTGGATGATCCCGGGAGTCATCGTGCTGGGGGTTGTCTACGCCGTCTGGCTGCGCAAGAACCGGCCGCAGACGTATGCCATCCTCGGCCAACTGTCAGTCAATGAAGGTCTGGACAGCAACGCCGCCGATTCGTCGCCGACGCTGGCTTCGCGGGCCGAGATGGTCCAAGGAGGCGGGCGGTGAACGTCACGCAGACACGTTTCATGCTACTCGCCTGTGGGTCCGAGTACGAGTCGAGACCCTCGCGTCAACGTCCGTGGTGCCTGCGCTTCTCCTCCTCAGTCAGCCGAAAGAAGCGCGCAGCGTTGTTGTAGAAAATATCCGCCTTCTCGTCCTGCGCCAGGAAATTCGCAGACTGAATCGCGTCCACCGCAACATCGATCACTTCGGGCCAGACCATCTGGTCGGAGCCGAACATGATTCGCTTTCCGAGGCCATTCTCTCTTAGCCCGTGCAGGTACTTCAGTGCTACGGTTCGAGGAATCAAGTGCAGGATGGTCGAGACATCTGCGAAGACACTGGGATACTGGTACATCAGCGAGGTGACTTCTTCGAGAAAGGGCCAACCCGCGTTTTCGAGGTAGACACGCAGGCCGGGGTACTTGCGCAGAACCGGAACCAGGCGAAGTGGATTGCCGAGGTTGACGGGAAAATCGGTCGTACCTCCAAGCCCTGTGACATGGACGTGAACCGGCAGGTCCAGCTCATGGGCCAGAGCAAAGAGGGGACCCAACGAGGGATCGTCAATGGCAATGGCGCTGTACTGAACGCCGATCTCGCCCAGTACCTGAGCACGCCCAGACGTATACAGTGCCCTCAGTGTGTCGAGCGGTACGTCGTCAGGACGGAGGAGCACGATGCCAATGCGAAAGCTGGTCCTGTCGTTCTCGGTCCAGCGCAGAACCACGTCAACACGCGGCCCGCTGAGGATGCCCATGACGATCTTCTTGCGGGCCATCGCTGCCAGCGTCAGTCGCTTCAGGTCGTCGGCGCTTTTTGCCTGCGTGGGCGCTCCTTCGCACGGCTTCGGAAAGCAGTAGCGGCGCTCTTGCCCTGCTGCGATCCTGTCGATCGCATGCAGGTGCACGTCGATAATCGGTCCCTCATATCGCGTGCTGTTTGTGGCTTGTTGTGCTGGTGCCCAGTCAGGTATTGCTGTGAAAGCACCAAGGACAGCAGCAGTTGGCAACCACACACGGAGGTTTGTCGTGATGGCTTTTCGCCACCCCTGCCGGATGCCGGGTTGGATCGACAAGGCCGAAGGAGCAAGCATAGGTTCTCGCCTCTAGAGGTGACCTGTCTAACTGACTCACTCAGGAAGACTGGCGAATCTCGCGCCGGAGCACGCATAGGCGTGGATCAGTCGCCCCGCCTCGACAAACGAAGTCCGCAGCCGACTGATTTCTCACAAGGTTGACCGTCTAACGGAGGGCGCTCCAGCGCGGCCGGGACACGACCGCTCCCTCCGTCACCAGGATTCTGTTGTCCGCCGAATGCTCCAAATGATCCGCGCGCCGAAGGGACACATTCGTACAGACCGCCTGGCGCTCCGCCTCCATTTGGGTGTTGGGCCGCCGCGTCGCTCGGTCGATTCCGATTCCAGGCGTCGATCTACACGCCCATCTCAAGTGGCGCCATAAAGCGAGCAATGACGTAACGCCACAAGTCCGCGTCGCGACGAAGCACGAACGTCCAGCGTATTCGTACCGCGATACGGATTCGATCCCCTGGTCCGGGCAGACCGTGGACGAACCAGCTGCCATTCATAACCGCTGTGTCGGTGCCGAGCGGGCGGACCGCGCCGACCTCCATGTCGCTGACGGTGAGATCCTTGTAGGGTCCGGACAGCTGGCGATCGTAGTAGGCGTGAATCGCCTCGGGGCCCGTGCAGACCTCACCGTCTGCCGCGATGAGATCGCCGTCTGCGGCAAACAGGGCTGCGCAGCCTCGTGCGTCGCGCCGACCCCAGGCATCGCCGTACTGGTGAAAGAGGTTCAGAATGGCGCTTTGTTCATCGGCTGAGAGTTCTGGCATAAGGTCGCTCACTTGCCCACTTGAAAGTCGGACTCAGGTTCCGACTTCGTCGGCCTAACGCGACGTGTGAGCGGCACGCGCTCACGAGCCAGCGCCCGTCGGCTCCATTCGATGTCCACCGCAGGCCGAGGTCGGCGCTGCTACTTTGCCGCCGGCGTACCCTGCACGGCCACCGCTTGCCAGCCCGAAGCAGACTTTTCCCAGACGTCAAGCCACCACGTTGCTCCGCAACGATATCTCCGCGTCGCGGCTGTGCCGTTGGCAAACATCGTGAACTGCTCCTGACTACATGGGGTAACCACGAATTCAATGCGCTGGGCTATCACACGAAGGATTCGCAGCAGCCCGACGCGTTCCTACGCCCGCACACCCCGAAGAACCAAAAGCAGCATCGCGCCTTTCTGGATGCTTTTGAAGACGATGCCACTGGACTTGCAGAAGCATTGAGGTGGTTTCGTGGTCTGCCCCTCGGTGGACACTTCAAATCCGGCCATTGATCGACGGTTCAAAACCGGCCATTTCCGGCCAGCGACCGAGACCAGTGCAGTTCTACTTCGCGAGCGCCTCGGCGTGCAAGTCGGTGTGGACTTTGGTGCGCCAGCTGCGTGGCCCACATTTGAGCACATGTGCGTGATGTAAGAGGCGATCGAGAAGCGCGGTGACCGCGGCGGTGTCGCCGAGCAGCTTGCCCCAGTCATCGACCGGTCGGTTTAATGCGGAGTCGATGGTTATGCGGAGCCTCGTGTGACGAGGCCCCGCCAGAACGTCACTTCGAGGGCGTGGCGCTCCGCATTACAGAACGCGATGTCAGCGACGCGATCAGCTTGTCCGTGGCCTTGAAGCGACCCGATCGCAGCGTCGGCGCAATCATCGCTTCGAGCGCTTCGAGTTTCACCGACGGATCCGCGCGCGTGTACATCTCCGTCGTTTGCATGTGGGCATGTCCGAGCCAGAGCGAGACCTTCCGCAGATCTTTGGTGGCTTGCAGCACGGTTAGAGCGCATGTATGCCGCAGGACATGGGGCGAGATGCGCTTGGCCGAGAGCGACGGACAGGACGTCGTCGCCGTCTCGACATGCTTGACGAGGATGTATTCGAAACCTGAACGCGTCAGCGGATGGCCGCGAGCGCTGACGAAGACCTCGGGCGCAGACACGGTGCCGCGCACGCCTAGCCACGCGCGCAGGGCGGTGGCGGTGACTTTCCACAATGGCAAGCAGCGCTCGCGCCGACCTTTGCCGTGCACGAGGACGCTCGGCTGCGGCTGAAGCGTCACGTCGCGGAGCTGCAAGCCCACAAGCTCGGATACGCGTAGCCCACCGGCGAAACAGAGATGGAGCATGGCTCGGTCGCGGACACCGTCCCAGCCGGACGGCGAGGGGGCATTCAAGATCGCCTGCATTTCCTCGACGGTCAGGTGGCGGACCAGCCGAGTCTCGGCTTTCTTCGGTGGGATCGCCAGAATGCGCCGAATTTGGTCGAGGGCGGCGGGCTCACGAAATTCCAGGAAGTGCATGAACGACTTGATGGCCGCCAGACGCACGTTTCTGGAACTCGGGCGATTGGCGCGAGTGGTTTCGAGATGATTCAGGAACGCGACGACCAAAGGCGCGTCAATCTGCTCCAAGTGCAGCGCGGAGGGCGGTACGTGCAACCGGTCACTCGCGTATTCCAGAAGCAGCTTGAACGCGTAAGCGTACGAGTCCGAGGTGTGAGGACTAGCGCGGCGCTCGACTGGTAGGCGCTGCTGAAAGAACGCCGTGACGTGGGGCGCGAGCGGTGTCATGGCCGGCCGCCCATGACGAAGTGCTCGCAGCGATCGGCAATGTCCGTCATCAGCTCTGGCACCGCTTCCAGGTACCAGTAGGTGTCGGCAACTTTGGCATGGCCGAGATACGTCGACAGCGCCAGCATGTGCCGGGTGATGGCGTCACGGCCGTCCGGGCAGGTCTGCAAAGCCCTCACGGCAAATGTGTGGCGAAGCGAGTGCGGCGTCGGGCGCGCCCGCGGCGAGTCCGGCAACCCGATCGCTCGGGCCGCGGTCCGGAAGGCGACTTCGACATCATGGAGCAAGAGCGGTTTCCGCCGCAGCGACACGAACACGTGGGGCTCGGCAGGTGCATACGCCAGCCGTCGCTGAAGGTACCGATCGATCCCGGCGTGAGCGGTTTCGTGCAGCGGGACGAGGCGGCTTTTGCGGAACTTTGAGCACCGGATCACGAGACCGTCGAGTGTGATGTCGTCCAGTCGGAGATGGATGGCCTCTGACACGCGCAATCCGGTGGACGCGAGCAGGGCAAAGAGCGTGCTGTACGTGTCGCGCCGCAGTGTCCGGTACCCTGAGCGAGAGGCAGCCAAGACCAGCTGACGAATCTGATCCGGCGAGAGGATGTACGGCGTCGGCCGGGATCGCTTCTCGGCACCGAAGATCGCGGGCGGCACCTCGTGGTCGCGGTCTTCTGCCCGGAGGTAGCGCGCGAGTCGAATGACGTGACCGAGCCGGCGGGCACGCTGAGGCACTGATCGCGCGAGGCCTGCCCATTCGATGGCCAGCGACGCACGCACACGCAACTCGGCTCTTGCCGCTGAAAACGCCGCGAAGCTCGCGAGCACCCGCGCTTCCGATCCGAAGGTGAAACCGGCAGCGCGCCGGACCGCGACGTAGGCGCCCACAGCTGCGGCTAACACGACGGCACCTCCGGCCATGGCTGCGCGATCGTGCGTAGCGCCGTGACGTCCACTTTGGCGTAGATCTCCGTCGTGGTGACCGATCGGTGGCGCAGGAGAGCTGCCACATCGTGGAGGGAGGCGCCATGGCGAAGCATCGATGTCGCAAGCGAATGCCGCAGCAAGTGAGCAGCGCCGCGACTCGGGCGAGTGACGCTCGCGCGGGCGAAGGCTCGGTCAACGATCACCGACACGGCGCAATGCGAGCGGAACGGGCGAAACGGTGCGCGGCTCCGGACGAAGACGACGTCCGTGTCCGTCTGCGGCCGGCTGCGTGTGAGATACATGACCAACGCATCTCCGAGCTCGCGGGTCAGTGGCAGGCGCGTCTCACGTCGGCCCTTGCCCGTCACCTGAAATGAGGCATCTTTCCAGTCGATGTCGCGGAGCCGCAATTGGACGATGTCGTCGGCGCGCAGGCCCAAGCGCGCGAGTAGCAGCAGAATCGCCCGATCACGCTGGCCCACCGCCGAATCGCGATCGCAGGATGCGATCACCCGCTCCACATCGTCGGCAGATAAGTAGCGCGGCAGGGACGACAGGCGCCGATGGACAAGAACCGGGACCGCCTCATGCAACTCGCTGGCACACTGGCCTTCGGCTATCAGAAACCGGAGAAACATCCGAAGCGCCGTGGTGCGTTTCTTCGCGGCCGCCCACCCGCACGTCTGGCTGCCCTCCATGACGAACTCGCGCAGGCCGCGCGCATCCCATCGACCAGGCTCCTCGCCGACTCGTCTGAGCAGCTCGCAGATGTGGATCCCGTAATTCGACAACGTGCTTTCGCACGTACCACGCTGCTGCTGCATCCATCGAGAGAAACTGACGAACAGCGGAGGAAGCGGAACGATCCGATTGTCACGATGGTGGGAAACGAGATTCGCATCCGCGAGGTGACGCAAGAATAGGCGAGCGCCGCTGAGAATTTGCACCCGAAACGTGTGACCGAATGGACGTCCAGCGTGCGCGGGGCACTGGCGTCGTCGCCGAACATGACGATCAAACCCGTCGAGAATCGGCTCGATTGGTCCGTCGAGAGCTATGCCGACTCGGCTCGCCCAGTGGGCCAGATGCTCAGCCGATCGGAGATGTCTCCGAGCAGTGAGCTCAGCGTACCCGTCCTGACGCAGCTTGTCTGCGAAGCTCGTCACGAGCGGCCCGGCTGGTCCGACTCGAAGATCGCGAAGCCGCCAGGCAGATTGGAAAAACTCGTGGAACATGACGTCCTCCTTTCATGGGGACGTCACGATAATGCGGAGTAGTCGGAAGTATGTGCCCCACAGCATGCGCGATCAAACCTGCGAACACCGGTGTCAGCTCCGCATAACCATTGGCTCCGCATTAAATCTCTTATGCGGTGCACCGCATAATCGGTTCGACGTCAGCAGCGTGGACGCCCGTTCGTAGCGCCGCATGATCAGCTCCAGGAGATCTTCAGCGGCGGTGTGCGGGAGTTTCCGCATGCCCAGGTCGTCGATGATCAGCAGTGGGACGGTCGTGAAGTCAGCGAGGACGATCTTGCGAGTGCCGTCCAGTGTGGCATCGGCCAGTTCTTCGAGCAGCGTGTGCGCTTCGCGATAGGCGACGCGGTAGCCCTGTTGAATCGCGGCGCGGCCGATCGCCTGGGCCAGGTGGCTCTTGCCCGTGCCCGGCGGGCCCAGAAACAGGGCGTCTTCGCGTTGGCCGACGAAGCGGGCCGTCGCGAGCTCGTGGAGCAGGGCCCGATTCATCTTCTTGTTAAAGTCGAAATCAAAGCGGTCGAGCGAGCGATCGGGGTCGCGGAAGCGCGCCTGTTTGTGACGCCGATCAAAGAGGCGGTCTTGCCGTCGCTGCAGTTCGTCACTCACGAGCGTGGCGACGAGATCGAGCGGCGATAGCCGCTCGGTCTGGGCGTGTCGCAGGCGCGCTTCCAGGACATCGGCCATGCCCGACAAGCGGAGTTGGCGAAGGGCGCGATCGAGTTCGGTCAGATTCATGTCGGATCTCCGGTCGTGCGATCAATCAGATCGCGATACAAGGTGAGCTGGCGGATGAGCGGGTCGACTTGGCGTAACGTCAGCGGCACCGGCGGGCGGCGTTCGACGTACTTACGGACAAAGCGATAGGTGAGCACGCCGATGTCGATCGCGGCTTTCGCCGCGTCATCGACGACTGCGGCCCCGTGTTTCCTCGCGAGCGCGAGGACGCCGAGGATTTGCCGCACGCCGTGTGCGCTGCCCTGCGCCTGGATGTGCTGGCAGACCGTGCTGATCGAGGGGCCGGCCGTGGCTGCCCGCCCCAGCAAGGCCAGCGTCGACGCCGGCGTCCGCGCGGGACGGGCGGCGTCGTCGATCCGATGCCAGCCGCGTGGCGCCCGCAGATGTTCGCGGAGAAGCTGACCGGTCTTCGGCGCGATCAGCCGGAGATGCAGGTCGTTCCACTGCACCTGCACACGCTGGCCGATCCAGCCCGGCGGCGCCCCGTAGTACGCGGCCTCGACCTCGACGCAGCCATCGAGATGCACGGTGCGCTCGCCATAGCGGTAATAGCGAAACGGTTCGAGCGGGAGCGGGCCCAACGCCGGCCGCTCCTCGGCAAACATCTCAGCGACCTGCCGCTTCGTGGTGCCGTGGATGCGCGTATCCGCCCAGCGCGTCTCCCAGCGATCGAGGTGGGCCTGCGCGGCCTCGAGCGTCTCGAAACGCAGCCCCTTCAGCGGCGTCTTCTGCGCGTGGCCCACCCCCGCTTCGACTTTGCCTTTGCGA
This sequence comes from Acidobacteriota bacterium, assembly GCA_032155105.1. GTDB lineage: Bacteria > Acidobacteriota > Vicinamibacteria > Vicinamibacterales > UBA2999 > 12-FULL-67-14b. The sequence goes on along the minus strand of JALDXK010000194.1, from coordinate 1,219 downwards.
TCCGGATCGCGCACGCGACACGGCAATGCGACGACGCCGTAATGGGCGAGCACGTCCCGATACAGCGGATTGAGTGTCGGATCGTAGATGTCAGGCGTGAGCACGCCCTCCTTCAGATTGTCCGGCACGACGACCTTGACGGTGCCGCCCAGTCGCCGAAACGTGCGCTCATGGAGCTCCGCCCAGGTCTGCGCGCTCGATCGCCACACCAGCCACCGCACGGACTTGCGCGAGTAACCCAGCGTGAAGACGAAGAGGCGCACCCGCTTGTACTTGCCACTCTGCGGGTCGCGCACCATCGGCCCATCGCCGCCGTAGTCGACCTGTCCTTCTTCGCCGGGCGCGGTGGTGATCACCACACGGGCCTCGACGGGCGTCGCACCCCGCAAGCGCACGACGAAGCGGCGGACACTCGCATACTTCGCGGTGAAGCCGTGATCGTCGACGAGGTCCTGGTAGATCGCGACCGCGTTGCGCCCGCGGGCCAGCGCCGCGACGATCAGCTCGCGATACGGTTCACAGGCGCTAATGCTTGGGGCACGCGTGGGCGTTGTGACGCCCGAGTCGGTGGACACCCCAGGGGAAATGGCCGGATTTGCTGGCGCGAGGTCGGTGGACACCCCGTTCGAAATGGCCGGTTTTGCCGCCCGTTCGCCTGGCCGGCCGCGGCCGCGCACGCCGATGCCGGCCGCACGCAAATAACCGCCGATCGTTTCGCGGCGCACACCTGTCGCGGCCTCGATGCGTCGGAGCGACCATCCCAGGCGACCGAGCGCCACGATCTGTTGCTGCTTCTCTTCGTCCAAGACGTTGCTCATCCGGGCGAGGGACCATAGGTCCGCCGCCCTCGTCAACGTCTCGGCCGCCGCTAGTTAATGGCCGGTTTTGGGGTGTCGATCAATGGCCGGAGTTGGGTGTCCACCAAGGCTGACGCCGTTCTGCATTCGATGACGACATAGAACACGTCGGGATCACCCTGGTCTGTGTGTTCAATCGGGCCTAGCCTTCGCATTGGGGCATAGCCACTCCCCATGTGCGGCCAGCCGAGGTCAGCCGATTGAAGTGCGTGATGATGCGTCGCTCACCGCGCTGGAGCTTTACGCGAAAGCTGAGGAGGCGCTGGCCCGCAATCAGCGGCAGGCGGCGCGGGTGCTGCTTGAATCGGCGATCCGTGAAGATGCCGACTTCGCGTCCGCGTATTCACGCCTGGCTGCGGTCC
>JALDXK010000193.1:0-9862 GCA_032155105.1 Acidobacteriota bacterium | reverse complement strand
CTCTCGGGCCTGTTGTTTGGCGCCCTACCCGCGGTCCGCGCGACCCGTCTCGATCTCATCTCCGTCATCAAGGACAACGCGCGCTCCGGATTGCCACGTTTCGGTCTCACCGGCGGGCAGGCGATGGTGGCGGCACAGACCGCACTGGCCATCGTCCTGCTGATTGACGCCGGACTCTTCATGCGCACCGTCGTCAACCTGCGTGCAGCCGATCTTGGGTTCCGGACCGAGGGGCTGCTCTACGCGCGAATCGAACCGCGATCGGGGGGCCTCGTGCAGGCGCAACGCCGCCAGTTCTTCGAGGACGCGGTGGTGCGACTGCGTGCCGTGCCCGGTGTGACGGCTGCGGCCGCCGCCGGCATGGCGCCGCTCGGCGCAGATACGAGTGTTGGCGTCGGCAACTTCAGCGTGGGGCTGTGCCCGCCCGATCGCCTGGTCACCGCCCCCGATCTCGTCTCCATCAATGCTGTAAGCAGCGGTTATTTCCAGACGATGGATGTTCCGATCATCGATGGCCGCGATTTCATCCTGCGCGACACAACGATCGCCCCAGCGGGTGCACCACCAATCGTGGTGAATGAGGCGTTTGCGAACGCGTACTTTGCCGGAAGGTCCGCGGTGGGCCAAGTCGCCCGCCTGGGCAACGACTGCACCAAAGCCCCGCCCGGTCCGCTGATCATCGGCGTGGTCGGCAACAGCCGCGCCGATCTTCGTGCCGTCGCCGCGCCGGCCCTCTTCTTTCCGCTCGGTGCGTTCCAGGGACCGGTGACGCTGATCGTTCGCGCGTCGGGCGAACCGGCGGCGATGATTCCCACAGTTCGGCGGGCGATGACGGAGTTGAATGCCAACACGCCGACGTTCAGCGAAGCGCCAGTCAGCGCGTTGGTGGAGCGGCGCCTACGCCGTGAACGCCTGCTCACGTCGCTGCTGGCCGCGTTCGCCGGCGTGACGATGTTCATCTGCTGCCTGGGGATCTACGGCCTGTTGTCGTATGCGGTCGAACGACGGAGGCAGGAGATCAGCGTCCGCATGGCCATCGGCGCGAAAACGTCCGACGTGGTGCGGCTGATGATCCGTGAATCGCTGGTGCCGGTGGTGTCGGGAATCTTCGCGGGCGCCGCGCTGGCGGCGCTGGCGAACCGATGGGTCGCGACCGTGTTGTATGGGGTGTCGAGCGCCGACCCACTCACGCTCGCAGGCGCGAGCGTGGTGTTCGTGGTCGTTGCCGTGGCGGCAGCCGCTCTTCCGTCACGCGCCGCCGCACGGGTCAACCCCGTGCTGGCGTTGCGTCAGTAGAACGGCTGCGCGGCGTTAGCTGACCTTCTTTTTGGCCGTTTTCTTGGCCGTCTCGGCCTTCTTGGCCTTCTCAGCGGTCTTGCGCTGCTCCGATGTCTGCGCGCCGAACTTCTTCGTGAAGCGATCGACGCGGCCTTCTGTGTCGATCAGCTTCTGACGGCCGGTGAAGAACGGATGGCAACTCGAGCAGATGTCGAGGTGCAGATCCGTGGCGGTGGAGCGGGTCGTCCACGAGTGCCCGCAGGCGCAGTGGACCGTGACTTCGTTGTATTGCGGATGAATATTCGGCTTCACTTCAGCGTTCCTTTCACCGGATCCGAGGCCTCAGGCCTGCTTACCGGCACGCATGGGAAACCCCAATCATATCACGGGGTTCTCGGCTCCCCTGCGCCGCGCCGATACAGCCGCCATGCCCGAAACAGGCCGGCCACCGCAAACCAGACCGCCAGGACGCCAAACGGCAATGAAATCGCCTTGGGTTGCCAGAGGGCGAGCACCCCGAGGCTCAGGAAAATGAGCGAGCTCCAGAACAGGTTGTAGGCTTCCGCGGCGCCCACCTCGCGGCGTGCCGTCAGCGCGGCACCCAGCGTGCGGCCCATGCGGATGGCGCCCGCGGCCGCGGCGCGGCGCGTGGTGCGCCCGCGCGTCTTGAAGTCCTCGAACCGCGGCTTCCGCCGCCGCTCCACCGAGTGCATCTTGCGCGCCGTCAGCACGACCTCCGTTGCGTTGGCGAGGTCTTGTTCGAACATGGCCATCATCTGCTGGCCGAAGTTCGCATCCTCGATGGCGACGTCGAGCTCCCAGTTGCCGAACCAGCTCGTAATGTTGGCGTTGGTCGAGCCGACGCGGGCCCATTTGCCGTCGGCCACCGCGGTCTTGGCGTGCAGCATTACGCCGTTCCATTCGAAGATGCGGACGCCGCCCTCGAGCAGCGAGCGGAATCCGGCGCGGCTCATGGCGCCAACACCGAACACGTCGACGGTGCCCGGTACGAGCAGGCGCACGTCGACGCCATCTTTCGACGCGGCGATCAACGCGTTCACGTACGCCGAGACGCCGACGAAGTAGGCATCGGTGACCCACAGGGTTTCACGCGCGACCGACGCCACCAGCTGATCGAGCTTGAACACGCCCCAGGTCGACGGCATGGTGGCGATCACGCGCAGCGCCACGTCTCCAGCGACGGGAATCTGATCCGCGACGGGGAGTTCGTCGGCGGGGACGATTGATCCGGTGGTCGCCCAGGCTTCGGCGAACCCTGCCTCCACATCGGCGACGGCCGGGCCCTGGATCATCACGCCGGTATCCCGCTGGGCTTCGTGCCCGTCGTCGGTCCAGTCGTCGCCAACACATAGTCCGCTGACGAAGGCGACACGGCCATCGATGATCAGCGACTTGCGGTGATCGCGCGACACCCAGCCCAGCGGCGAGTCGATGGTCGGATAGCCAAAGCTTCGCGCCTCGACGCCGGCCTGACGCAGCCGCCGCCAGAATCCAGGCGACGTCTTCATCATGTTGCCGAGCCAGTCGATCAGCAGGCGCACCTTCACCCCGGCGCGAGCGCGCTCGCACATCGCTTCGGCGAACACCTTGCCGATCTTGTCGTCGTGGAGGATGTACGTCTCGAAGTGAATCCAGTGCTGCGCGCTGCGAATCGCCTCGAGCCAGCTCGGGTAGTTCTCGCAGCCGTCCTTCAGAAGTCTGACGGCATTGCCCGCCACCAGCGGCGCGCCTGCCGTTCGCGCGAATGCCTGGTCCGCGAGCAGTCGCAGGGGACGATGCACATCTCCATCTTACGATGAAGGATCGGCTGGGTTAGAACCGCGGTTGCTGCTGGGTAAAACAGTGAATCGCGCCGAGACCCCAGATCAGCTTGCGGCAGTCGACCCCCACCACGTCTCGCGTGGGCAGGTGCTTCTGCAGAATCGCGATCGCCGTCCGATCGCGATCGCGCTGGCCGAAGGTGGGCACCAGCAGCGCGGCAGAGTTCCTGTCGCCGGCGAAGTAGAAGTTCACGTACGTGGCAGGCACCCGCTGGCCGTCATACGCGATCGGTCGCGGCATCGGCAGCTCGACGATGTGGAAGGGACGCCCGTCCTGATCGCGGGCCGTGTCGAGTACCCGGCGGGCGTTCTGCAGGATCGCGTAATTCGGATCGCGCGTGTTGGACTCGATCCCGATCGCGATCGTTCGCGCGTCGATGAACCGCGCCAGATCGTCGATGTGCCCGTCGGTGTCGTCGCCCTCGATGCCCTCGCCGAGCCACACCACGTGGGTCTGTCCGTAGTAGTCGCGCAGGTACTTCTCGATGCGCGCCTTTGACAGCCCCGCATTCCGGTTCTTGTTCAACAGGCACGAGGTCGTCGTCATGACGGTGCCGGCGCCGTTGAAATCCACCGCGCCGCCTTCCATCACGATCCCCGGATAGAACACCGGAAGCTTCAGCTCCTCGGCGATGCGCGTGGGGACGGCATCATCTGCGTCCCATGGCGGGTATTTGCCGCCCCAGGCGTTGAAGCCCCAATCGACGATCGCGGCGTCGGTCTTGCCGCGACGCGTGCGGAGCACGAAGGCCGGCCCGTGATCGCGCGCCCAGGCTTCGTTGGTCGGGATGTAATGGAAGAACACCCGGCGCAGCGGCACGCGGCGCGCTTTCAGGAACTGGCGCACGAGGTGCTCGTAGTTCTCGTTCGGAACGCTAAGGTGCACGTCCTCGCGGGCCACGAGCACGCGGATCAGCCCGGCGATGTCCTCGATGGCCTCGTGATACTTGCCTGGAAAGGAAATTCCCTCCGGACGCGGCCACGACATCCACGTGCCTCGACGTGGAGCCCACTCGGCAGGAAAGGAATAACCGAGTTCGGCGGGGGTCGCGGAAGGTGCCTGGTGCCTGGTGCCTCGTGCCAAGGGAAAGGGTGCCTGGTGCTAATCGTGAAAGCGTTTGGTCAATGGGCCGTAGGCATCGATCCGTCGATCGCGCAGGAACGGCCAATGGGTGCGGCTGAACTCGACGCGCGCCAGGTCGCAATCGACGACCAGCACCTCTTCCTTGTTGGTAGACGCGCGCCTGACGACCTGCCCGTCCGGGGAGGCCACGAACGACTGGCCCCAGAACACGATGCCGTCCTTGTCCACCGGCTTGCCCTTCGCATCCTTGATGATCTCGTGCCCGATTCGGTTCGGCACGCACACGTAGCAGCCGTTGGCAATCGCGTGGCTGCGCTGGATCGTTTCCCACGAATCGTGCTGCGCCACGCCGTATTGCTTCTTCTCTGACGGGTGCCAGCCAATCGCCGTGGGGTAGAAGAGGATTTCGGCGCCTTGCATCGCGGTCAGCCGCGCGCCTTCCGGGAACCACTGGTCCCAGCACACCAGCGTGCCGATGGTCGTCACCTTGGTCTTCCACGCGATGAAGCCGGTATCGCCAGGTGTGAAATAGAACTTCTCGTAAAACAGCGGGTCGTCGGGGATGTGCATCTTGCGATACACGCCCATCAGCGATCCGTCCGCGTCGATGACGGCGGCGGTGTTGTGATACACGCCCGCGGCGCGCCGCTCGAACAGCGACGCGATGATGACGGCCTGGTACTTTTTGGCGAGCTTGGTGAAGGCGTCGGTCGACGGCCCCGGAATGGTCTCGGCGAGCGCAAAGAAGCGGTGGTCTTCGACCTGGCAGAAATACTGGGAGCGGAAGAGTTCCTGGGTGCAAAAGATCTTTGCGCCCCTCTTCAGGGCCCGTTCCGCCAACGCGAGCTGTTTTGCGAGGTTGGCCTTTGGATCTTCGCCACACGCCATCTGCGTCAGCGCGACCGTGACGGTTGTCGAGCGGCTCATGTCGCTATTTTATGCGACATCGCTGGTGATTCACGACCGAGCGCTCGCTCGATGTCTATCCGGCCGGTGTTTCTGGCTTGGTAGCCACCGCGATCATGTTCTTCCAGAAGCCGGGGAACCTCCCGTAGTAATCGAAGCGGGGCTCGCTGAAACCTGCGTGCCGCATCATCCTCGTCAACGACGGCACGCTGAAGAACTTGATGTGGCCGCCGTGCCAGTGGACGCTGTGATGGGAATCCCATTTTCCCGTCAGGCTGATCGCCAGATTCTTCAGGTAGCCGTGATACGGCGTGCCGATGATCGCAGTCCCTCCCGGTCGTAAAATCGCGAGTGCAGTGGCCAGCAGCTGCAGCGGATCGTAGACATGTTCGATGACGTCGCTCGAGACGACCAGATCGAACGGCGGATGGGTCGCCTGCAGTTGCCCGACCAGCGCTGCGCCGATCAAGCCCTTCATGAACGACACTCGCTCGCTGCTGTTGTGGTCGCGAGCGATCTGAAGATAGGTGTCGGACGCGTCGATGCCTACGACCGAGAAGCCGCGCTTGCCGAGCTGGCCGGCGAGGTAGCCGTTTCCGCAGCCGAGATCGCAGACTGTGTTGACCCGAGGTTGCCTGGCGATGATGTCGAGCACCACTGCCGCGACGCCGCGGCCGACGTCACCGTTGAAGGCGATGCCGCCAGCCGCCTCCGGATGAAAGGCGCCGCCATCGGGAACTGCGTTCCCAGCCATCGATCACTTGCCCTGTTGCATCGCGGACAGGAACTCGTTGTTGGACTTCGTCTTGCTCATCTTCGACAGCAGCAGTTCCATCGCTTCAACCGCCGACAGCGGCGTCAGCACCCGGCGCAGCACGTAAACGCGGTTGAGGTCGTCCTTGTTGAGCAGCAACTCTTCCTTGCGGGTGCCGCTCTTCTGGATGTCGATGGTGGGGAAGACGCGGCGATCGGCGAGCTTGCGATCGAGGTGCACTTCCATGTTGCCGGTGCCCTTGAACTCCTCGAAGATCACTTCGTCCATGCGCGAGCCAGTATCGACCAGCGCCGTGGCGACGATGGTCAGCGAGCCCCCCTGCTCGATGTTGCGTGCGGCGCCGAAGAAGCGCTTCGGGCGCTGCAGCGCGTTGCTGTCCACGCCGCCCGACAGCACCTTGCCCGACGTCGGGACGATGGTGTTGTAGGCGCGCGCCAGGCGGGTGATCGAGTCGAGCAGGATGACGACGTCCTTCTTGTGCTCGACCAGGCGCTTCGCCTTTTCGATCACCATCTCCGCCACCTGCACGTGGCGTTGCGCCGGCTCGTCGAACGTCGACGACACCACTTCGCCCTTCACCGAACGCTGCATGTCGGTGACTTCTTCCGGGCGCTCGTCGATGAGCAGCACGATCAGGTAGACCTCTGGGTGATTGGTCGTGATCGCGTTGGCAATCGCCTGCAGCAGCATGGTCTTGCCGGTGCGCGGCGGCGCGACGATCAGGCCGCGCTGGCCCTTGCCGAGCGGCGTCATCAGGTCCATGACCCGCGTCGACATGTTCTCCGGATCGGCCTCGAGGCGGATGTGCTGCTGAGGGTAGAGCGGCGTCAGGTTCTCGAAGAACACCCGCTCCTTGCCGCGGGCCGGCGGCTCGAAGTTGATCGCCTCGACCTTGATCAGCGCAAAGTAGCGTTCGCCTTCTTTCGGCGAACGAATCTGTCCGGAGATGGTGTCGCCGGTATGCAGGTCGAACTTGCGAATCTGGGAGGGGGAGACGTAGATGTCGTCAGGACCGGCGAGGTAGTTGTAGTCGGGAGCGCGGAGGAAGCCGAATCCGTCCGGCAGCACTTCGAGCACGCCCTCCGAGAAGATCAACCCGGCCTTTTCGGCACGGGCGCGGAGGATCTCGAAGATCAGCTCCTGCTTGCGCATGCCGGTGGCGCCGGGAATCTCGAGGTCGCGCGCGATCTTGGTGAGCGCAGTCGTCGAGAGATCCTTCAGCGTCGACAGGTCGAGCGTCTGGCTCTCCGCCTTCGCTGGCACGGCGGCGGTCGCGTCGGGGGTGGGGGCGGCCGGGGCCGCTACGGCCGCGGCGTTGTCGTGAGATTTGCGATCGTCTTCCACAGTGCATCCAATCCTTCACCGGTGTCCGCCGAGCAGGGCGTCACCGGTCCTGAGTAAAGCTTGTCGAACTCCGCGAGATGCCGCCGGCGCTCCGCCTGCGTCAACTTGTCCACCTTGGTCGCCACGACATGGCGACTGACGCCATGCCGGCCGAGCCAGTTCCAGGCGCTCCGGTCGATGTCGAGACCGGGGTGCCGGCTGTCCACGAGCACGAACACCCCGCGAAAGCGCGCGTCCGTGACCCGGTTGCCGAAATACGCCGCTGCCAGCGCATCGAACTCGTCGCGCGTGGCATCGCCGCCTCGCGCGTAGCCGTAGCCCGGCAGATCGACGAGGTAAAACGCCGGTCTGCCCTCGACCGCGACCCGATAGAAATTGGCCAGGCGCGTCTTGCCCGGTGCGGCGCTCGTGCGTGCCAACTTCTTGCGGACGAGCGCGTTAATCAGGGACGACTTGCCAACATTGGATCGGCCCACCATCGCAATTTCGGGTAGGCCGTCCTTGGGTAGCCCTTCGGCTCCGGCGGCGCTAGTGACAAACTCGGAAAATACCTTCAAAAAAACCCATCGACGTGGACTTGGGACCTGTGACTTGGGACTTGCAAAACACTTGTCTTACCCAAGCCCCAAGCCCCAGGTCCCAAGCCCCTTTAGTGTGTCGTCGCGTCCTTCGACTCTTCGAAGTCGGTGTCGGGCGTCGGCGGAATCGGCGTCAACGGTCCGGCCAGCGCCACCCTCAGCACTTCGTCCATGTTGCTGACGAGGTGCATCTCGAGCGCGTCGAGCACGTTCTTCGGGATGTCCGCGAGATCCTTCTCGTTGTCCTTCGGCAGCAGGATCGTCTTCACGCCGGCGCGGTGGGCGGCGAGGACCTTTTCCTTGACGCCGCCGATCGGCAGCACCTTGCCGCGCAGCGTGATCTCACCGGTCATCGCCACGTCGCGGCGGGCCGGGATGCGCGCCAGCGCCGAGATCAGCGCCGTGGCCAGCGTGATGCCTGCCGACGGTCCGTCCTTCGGGATCGCGCCCTCGGGGATGTGCACGTGCACGTCGACCTTGCGGTTGAAGTCCTTCGGGATGCCGAACTCTTCGGCGCGGGTGCGGACGAAGCTCATTGCCGCCTGCGCCGATTCCTGCATCACGTCGCCGAGCTTTCCGGTGAGCATCAGGCGGCCGCGGCCGGGCATCAGCGTGCACTCGGTGACGAGAATCTCGCCGCCCACTTCCGTCCAGGCCAGGCCGGTGGCGACGCCGATCTCGTTCTGTTCCTCGGCAACGCTCGGGCGGTAGCGCGGCACGCCGAGGTACTCGGTGACCTTTTCCCCGGTGATGGTCTCGAACGTCTCGGGCCCGTCGACAACGACCTTGCGCGCCACCTTCCGGCACACCGAGTTGATCTCGCGCTCGAGGTTGCGGACACCGGCTTCGCGGGTGTAGCGCTGGATGATCGCCTGCACCGCATCGTCGGCGAACACGATGTTCTTGTCGGTCAGGCCCGAACCCTCGATCGCCTTCGCCACCAGGAAGCGCTTGGCGATCTCGATCTTCTCTTGTTCGGTATAGCCGGCCAACTGCAGCACTTCCATGCGATCGCGCAGCGCCTGCGGAATGGTGTGCAGCACGTTGGCCGTGCAGATGAACATCACGTGCGACAGGTCGTACTCGACGTCGAGGTAGTGGTCGAGGAAGGTGTTGTTCTGCTCGGGATCGAGCACTTCGAGCAACGCCGCCGACGGGTCGCCGCGGAAGTCCATCGACATCTTGTCGATTTCGTCGAGCAGGAACACCGGGTTGAGCGACGTGGCCTTCTTCATCATCTGGATGATCTGGCCGGGGAACGCCCCAATGTAGGTGCGGCGATGGCCGCGGATCTCGGCTTCATCGCGCACGCCGCCGAGCGACAGGCGGACGAACTTGCGGTTCATGGCGCGGGCGATCGACTTGGCGAGCGACGTTTTGCCGACACCCGGAGGCCCAACGAAGGTCAAAATCGTCGCCTTCGGCTTCTTGACGAGCGCTCGAACCGCGAGGAACTCGAGGATGCGGTCCTTGATCTTCTCGAGGCCGTAGTGATCCTCGTTGAGCACCACCTCGGCGTTCTTGAGGTCGCGGTTCTCCTTGGTCTTCTTCTGCCACGGCACCGCGATCAGCCAGTCGAGGTAGTTGCGCGACACCGTCGCTTCCGCCGACATCGGCGGCATCGCCTCGAGGCGCTTGAGCTCCTGGATCGCCTTTTCCTCGACGTCCTTCGGCATCCGCGCCTGTTCGATTTTCTTTTTCAGATCCTCGGCCTCATTGCCCTTGTCGTCCTTGCGGCCCAGTTCCTTCTGGATCGCCTTCATCTTCTCGTTGAGGTAGTACTCCTTCTGCGCCTTCTCCATCTGCTTCTTCACGCGAGACTGGATGCGGCGGTCGACCTGCAGCTTGTCGACTTCGGCTTCGAGAATACCGGCGATGCGATTGAGGCGTTCGAGCGGCGAGACGATCTCGAGGAGGTTCTGCTTCTCGTCGATGCCAACCAGCAGGTGCGCAGAGATGGTGTCGGCGAGCTTGCCCGGGTCGTCGACCCGCACCGCCGCGATCATCGCGTCGTAGTGCAGGTTGTTCGACAGCTTCACGTACTGCTCGAACAGCG
>JALDXK010000192.1:0-9877 GCA_032155105.1 Acidobacteriota bacterium | reverse complement strand
ATCGGCTCGCTGCGCGTGATCAACAGCTCGCAGCAGGCGTATTCATCGAGCTGCGCGAACGGGTTTTATTCGCCTGACCTGATCGGCCTCGGCGTGGCCCCGACCGGCGGCACGCCGTTCATCAGCCCCGACTTGAGCGCGTCCTCGGCGCCGATCAAGAGCGGCTACAACCTGACGATGGCGGGTTTGACGGCCGCTCCTCCGTCGACGGTGCCGGCGTGCAACACGGGCGGCACCGGCGCGCCGACAGCCGCCCAGCTCGCGGGCAGCTACAACAGCACGGCCACGCCCAGCTCGCCCGGGTCGACCGGCACGCGCTACTTCTATACGAACACGCTCGGCACGATCTACCAGCTTGCCACGGCCATGCCCACTCACGTCACGAACGTGGCGTCGCCGAGCACGGGCGCCCCGATTCAGTAACCCGGCGTTTCTTGACGTCGAAGGGGTGCGGCTGACCGCACCCTTTCGTATGTACGGAGTAGAATCCCGCAATGGCCATGATGCTCTTCGCGCTGATCGGGCTTGGCGCGTCCGCCGCGTCCACGTGGGTGCATTACCGCATCCTGAACGATCCGACCTATGCGAGCTTCTGTGACGTGAACGCGACGCTGAGTTGCACCGAAGCGTATACGAGTCGTTTTGGATCGCTCATGGGCGTGCCGGTGGCGGTATTCGGCGTGCTTTTCTTCGCGTCCGTCCTCGGCCTCATGGCGTGGAGCGTGAAGTCCCCGGTGACGCGCGAGAATCTTGCGGGTTATGTGTTCGCCGCGTCGACCATCGGTCTCGCCGCGGTGTTGTACTTAGCGTACGCGTCGTACTTCATCCTCGATGTGGTGTGCCTGTTGTGTGTGGGCACCTATGTCGCCGTAATTGGACTGTTCGTCATTTCCGGTGCGTCCACCAGGTATCCCATGACCAAACTACCGAGCCGCGCCGCGAAGGATCCCGGCGCCCTGGCGGCGGGCATGCTGTTCGCGATTGCCACGGCGGCCGCCTTCGTCGTGCTTCCCGAGCAACGTGTGACCGCGGCTGCAGACGCTCCGGCGACCGGCGCCGTCGAGCAGCAGGCGGCCATCCCCGCTGCGAACGCCGCGCAGATTCAGCAGCTCGAGCAATATCTCGCGGCGCAGCCGCGAATCCCGGTGATGGTGCCCGACGACGGCGCCGCGGTGGTCATCGTGAAGTTCAACGACTACCAGTGTCCAGCCTGCGGGCAGACGTATCGTGACTACAAGCCGGTGCTCGCGAAGTGGGCCAAGGAGCAGCCCGGCAAGGTGAAGTTCATCTCGAAGGATTACCCGCTCGAGAGGCAATGCAACCAGTTTGTCGGGCAGGACCTGCACCTCGGTGCCTGCGAAGCTGCCGTCGCGGTGCGGCTGGCGCGCGAGTATGGCAAAGCCGAGGCGATGGAAGACTGGCTGTTCGCCAATCAGCCGGCGATGACGCCTGAAACCGTCAAGAATGCCGCGCTGACTGTTGGCCAGGTGAAGGACTTCGATGCGCGCTTCGCCGCCACGCTGGAGCTGGTGAAGGCGGATATCGCACAAGGCGCGCAGCTCAAGATCAGCGGCACCCCGACGTTCTTCATGAACGGCATGCGCCTTCCAGGATTGCGTGCCGAGTTCTTCGATGCAGCCATCGCATGGGAGTTGAGGCGAGCCGGCGGAGGCAAGTGATTGGCAGCGGCGATCGAAACTGACAACCTCACTAAGGATTTCCTCGTCGGGTTCTGGCGTCCGCGGCCGTACCGCGCGCTCGACGGGCTGACGCTTTCGGTCGACTCCGGCGAGACGTTTGGATTTCTCGGCCCCAATGGTGCAGGCAAGAGCACGACCCTGAAGCTGCTGATGCAGCTGCTCTATCCCACCGCCGGTCATTCCCGCATTCTCGGCCGGCCGGCCGGGGACATCTCCGTGCGTCGGCGCATCGGCTACTTGGCAGAGAACCCGTATTACTACGACTATTTGACCGCTGAAGAAGTGCTGGTGTACTTCGCACGCCTGTTCGGCAGCAGCAGCAGTGACGCCGCCACCCGGGCGTCGCGCGTGCTGGATCAGGTCGGGATCGGCGACGAACGGCGCATGCGCCTTCGCCAGTTCTCCAAGGGCATGCTCCAGCGCGTCGGGCTCGCCCAAGCGCTCATCAACGATCCCGAAGTCGTCTTTCTCGACGAGCCGATGTCCGGGTTGGATCCGCTGGGCCGGCGCCAGGTGCGTGATCTGATCCTCGGCCTGCGTGCGAAAGGCACCACCGTGTTCTTCAGCTCGCACATCCTCTCGGACGCTGAAACGCTGTGCAGCCAGGTGGCCATCCTCGCCCAGGGCCGCCTCGCGACCAGCGGCCGCGTGAGTGACATGGTCGCGTTCCAGCTCAAAGGCTGGGAGCTCGTCGTGGCCGGCGTGGATGATGCCCTGCGCGCGTGGGTGGCCTCGCGCGGTACGAACCTGCGTCCGTTATCGCTCGGCCGCTACACCATCCAGGTGCCACCCGACGACAAGCCGGAGCGATTGATGGCGGAGCTGCGCGCGCGCGGTGCCATGGTGGAATCGCTGCAGCCGCTTCGCGACACCCTCGAGGATTACTTCGTGCGGCAGGTCACTGCAGCGCGGGCCCGCGACACCGGAGGCCTGTGACGTGCGCGCCATAGCCCTGGTTGCCGGCGCGGTGTTCCGCGAATCGGTGCGCGATCGCGTGCCGTACAGCATGGTGATCTTCGCGGTGCTGCTGATGGCCGCGTCGTATCTGATCAGTCAGATGACGGCGGGACAGGACTTGAAGATCATCAAGGACCTCGGCCTCGCGTCGGTCTCGATCTTCGGGCTGCTCATTGCTGTGTTCATCGGCATCGGCCTGGTATCGAAGGAAGTCGAGCGCAAGAGTATCTACGCGCTGTTGACGAAGCCGGTGACGCGGCCGCAATTCATTCTTGGCAAGTTCACCGGGCTGTTACTGACGCTGCTGGTGAACCTTGCCGCGATGACGGTCGCCCTCTATGCGGTGCTCGCCTACATGCACGCGACGGCCGCCGACACCACGCGGTTGTCGTGGCCGGCGCCGGCGACCGATCCCCGTTTGCTGGTGGCCATCGTCCTGATTTACGCGGAGCTGGCGATCGTCACGGCGCTGGCGCTCTTCTTTTCGACGTTCTCCAGCCCGTTGCTGGCCACGCTGCTGACGCTCGGCCTGTGGGTGGCTGGCCACTTCAACGCGGATCTGCGGAATTTCGAGAACGTGGTCGACGTCACGGCCATCATCTGGATCGCGAAGGGGCTGTATTACACCCTGCCCAACCTGGCGCCGTTCGACGTGAAAGCGGAAGTCGTGCACGGCCTCCCCGTGGCGTGGCGCCACGTCGGCCTGACGCTGCTCTACGGCGCGGTCTACGCCGGCCTGCTGCTCACGGCCGCCGTTGCCATCTTCCGGCGCCGGGACTTCAAGTGAGCGTGGCCCGCCTCGCGCCCTCGAACCAGCTGTTCTACCTGGCGGTGGCCACGCTGATGGTCGTGTCGATCGCGGTGCAGGTGGTGCGCGATCGCGGCTGGCGGCCGTACGAGCCGCCGAGCGGCGAGATGTGGATTCGCTCGGCGCCGCTGGCCGAGCGGCTGGCCCTTGGTTTCGATAACCTCGTGTCGGACGTCTACTGGATTCGCGCGGTGGTCTACTACGGCGGCCAACGACGAGCTGAGCGAGTGAAGAACTTCGATCAGCTCTACCCGCTGCTCGATCTGGTCACCGCGCTCGATCCGCACTTCCGCGTTGCGTACCGCTTCGGCGCGATCTTCCTGGCCGAGCCGTTTCCAGGCGGCGCGGGCCGACCGGATCTGGCCGTGCAGCTGCTGCAGAAGGGCGCCGCGTCCGCACCGGAGCGCTGGGAGTACCTGCTGGACATCGGCTTCGTCTACTACTGGTGGTTGCGCGACTACGCGCAGGCCGCAGAGTGGTTCAAGCGCGCCGGCAGCATTCCAGGCGCGCCGAACTGGCTCGCGCCGCTGGCGGCGACCACGCTGGCGGAAGGCGGCAACCGGCAATCGTCGCGGCAACTGTGGACGCGGCTTCGTGACGAGACGGAAACCGAATGGGTCCGCCGCAACGCGATCCATCGACTGCTGCAGCTCGATGCCTTGGACGCGATCGACGAACTCACTCGTATCTCGCAGGATTTCCTCAAGCGGCGTGGCCGTCCCCCTGCCGACTGGCGTGAGCTGGCAATCGATCAACGGTGGTCATCGATTCCAGTGGACCCAGGCGGCGCGGAGTACCGCCTGGACCCGGAGACAGGACGCGTGACGTTAGGCAACGCGTCGGGCTTGCATCCGCTACCGGAGGGCGCGGTGTCGATCGACGCCGTGCCGAAGCCGTGAGCAGCGGCATCCTCATGGTCTATGCAGCAGTGATCGGCGCCTGCGTCGGCAGCTTTCTCAACGTCGTGATCTACCGGCTGCCACTCGGCAAGTCGATCGTGTCGCCACCGTCGGCGTGCCCGCACTGCGGGTGCCGCCTCAAGTGGTACGACAATATTCCCATCTTCGGGTGGCTGATGCTTGCGGGCAAGTGCCGCCAGTGCCGGATGCCGGTATCGATTCAGTACCCGCTCGTCGAGTTGATCACCGCGCTGCTCTTCGTGCTCGTGGTGTGGCTCACGCCGCCGGGCCCGTTGCTCGTCAGCCGCCTGCTGCTGGTCTGCATCCTGATCGTCTTGTTCGGCATCGATCTCGAACACCAGATCCTGCCCAACTCGATCACGCTCCCAGGCATCGTCGCTGGCGTGTTGTTGAGTGTCATCGCGCCGCCCGGGTGGCGCGATGCGCTGCTGGGCGTGCTGCTCGGTGGCGGAGTGCTCTACGGAATTGCCGCCGCCTATTACTTGTGGCGGCGAGAAGAAGGCCTCGGCATGGGCGACGTCAAGATGCTCGCGATGATCGGCGCCTTCCTCGGCTGGAAGGCGGTGCTCGTCACGTTGGTGCTGTCGTCGTTCTCCGGCGCCATCATCGGCATGGCGCTCATCGCCGCGCAGCGGGGCGGGATGAAGCTGGCCTTGCCGTTCGGTACGTTCCTGTCGATCGGCGCGCTCGTCGCCATGTTCGTGGGCGAACCCCTCATCGCCTGGTATACGGGGTTCTTCTAACCATGCCGCTCGATTTCGCCGCCGCCTCGCTGCTCGTCGTCGCGCTCTTCACCGTCATCCTGCTGATCATCGTGATGGTGCGCGTCGTGAAGGTGGCAAGCGGCCGCAGCGCGGCGAAGCGCGCTGCGGAAACGCGCGGCGAGAGCGCGATGCTGTCGATGGCGCTGCAGGACGCGCTGACGAAGCTCAAACAGCAGGAGCGCGACAGCGCGGCCCGCGCCGAGGCATCCGAGCGACTGTCCGGCCAGATCGTCGAAGGCCTCACTTCGGGTCTCGTGGTGGTCGATCGCGCCGGCCTCGTGCAATCGGTCAATCCCGCCGCGCGGCGCATTCTCGATCTGGCCGGCGACGGACTTGGCAAGCCGTTCCGCGACGTCCTGGCCGGCGCCCCGGCACTCGCGGACCTGATCGCGGAGGCGCTCAAGGAAGCCTCGCCGATCGTGCGCCGCGAGATCTCACTCGGCGACGGCCAGCATTATCTCGGCGTGACCGTGTCGCCGATCACGGCGGCCGGCGGTGAGATGCAGGCCGCGGTTTGCCTCTTCACCGATCTCACCTCGGTGGTGCAACTCGAAGAACAGCTGCGGCTGAAGGAAGCGCTCGCGCGCCTTGGCGAACTGACCGCGGGGCTGGCGCACGAATTCCGCAACGGCCTCGCGACGATTCACGGCTACGGGCGCCTGCTCGACCCGCAAGCCCTGCCGGAACCGGCGCGCACCTGCGTTGAAGGCATTCGCGCCGAGACCAGCGCGCTCGGCGAGGTGGTCACGAACTTCCTGAAGTTCGCCAGGCCGGAACAACTGGCGCTGGCGCCCGTCGACCTCGGCGCGGTGATCCGGCGCGCGGTCGACGATCTGCCGGCGGCCGCCGCCGCGACCACGATCGAAGGCACCTTCGCGACTATCGACGGCGACGATGTGCTGCTGCGGCAGGCGTTCAGTAACCTGCTGCGCAACAGTCTCGAGGCATGCCAGGACGCCGGCGTGCCCCCGTCGATCACGATTCACGGCGACGTTACGTCCGCCGACATCTGCATCGTGTTCGAAGATCGCGGTCCCGGCTTCGACCCCGATGCCTTGAGCACGGCGTTCACGCCATTTGCGACCACGAAGGCCTCCGGCACCGGCCTCGGCCTCGCCATCGTGCAGAAGGTGATCGTGTCGCACAACGGCCATATCACCGCCGGCAACCACGCCGGCGGCGGCGCGCAGTTCCGCATTCGCCTGCCCCTCGCCAGTCCTTCGTAAAATCTGCGTCGTCGCGACGCGACCGGTGTGTCAAGATCTGATCGCCACACAGTTCGTGCCAAGGCCCTCACCGCGGAACCGCGCCGAAAAACGCGCGCCCGGCGTTGTGGTGGGCGCGGCAAGCCGGTTGCAGCAATCAGGCGCATGACGAACGCACCCTCCGCTCGTGGCTTCACGCTCGTTGAAACGCTCATCGCAACCGGCCTGCTGGTGACAGCCCTTGCCGGTCTTGCTCAACTGTTTGCCCAGTGCATCCGGATGACGAAAGACTCCGGCCAGTTCGGAGTGGCGCTGGTCGGAGCGCAGGACAAGCTCGAATGGTTCCGAGCGCTGCACTATGGCTACGATGCCATCGGCGAACCGGTGACGGATCCCAGACTCGCGGCGTCGCCCGCTCCGACGCTCGTCGAAAACGTCAGTGGCTTCGTCGACTGGCTGGATGCGTCAGGCGAAGTAGTCGACGCCAAGGACGCCGACTACGTGCGCCGCTGGCGCATCACCGGGATCGCCACGGGTGAGCCCTCGGCCATTGTCATCGACGTCTGCGTGTTCGAGATCCGCGCCAACCTTCGCGATCCGAGCCATGCCGCCGCGTGCCTGGCAACCGCACGAGTGAGGCAGCCATGATCCACCTTCGCGCTCCGCGCTTCGGTGGACAAGTCCGTGGATTCTCGCTGGTCGAACTCCTCGTGGCGCTCACGATCTCCCTGCTGGTGTCGGCGGCGCTTGCCGCGACGGTCCCGCCGGCGCGGGCCGCATTCGAGCACACTCCGGCCGCGCTCGACGTGCAACAGCGCCGCCGGACCATCGTCGATGCGTTGACCCAGGCGGTGCGATCCGCGGGTATCGAGGACTTCGTTCCCCCGGTGGTACTGTCAGAGCCAGATCCAGATGGGTCGCGATTCTCGCGACTGCTGACGATCACCAGGCGCATGAGTGGCGCTGAAGGAACCCTCGAATTCGATCAGGAGGGCGAGTCAGGCGAACTGGTGCTTGCGGCCTCGCCGTGTCCTGGTGTGCCTGAGGTGTGCGGCTTCACGCGTGGCGCGACCGCCGTCATTGCCGACGGCACGGGGCGCTTCGAGATCTTCACGATTGCGTCGACCAATCGCGCGGATCACAGCGTGTCGGGCATGACGGCTCTCACGAGCGCCTATCCGGCCGGTGCGATCGTCGTGGAAGTCGACGCCTCCGTGTTCCGGCTCGACGCGCATGGGGATGGTTCAACGACTCTGGTGCGCGAAACGAGGGCAGGCGCTGTCCAGCCCATCGTCGATCGCGTCGGCGACTTGTGGCTGCGCGTCACCGGCTCGCGGCTCGAGGTCGAGACCATGCTCGATCGCACACCGGTGCGGGTGTCGATCGCGATGAGGAACGCATCGTGACGGGGGAGCGCGGCATTGCGTTGATCCTCGCCATCCTCGTCATGAGCTTCCTGTCGGCAATCGGACTCGGGCTCGCATTGATCGTGATGATGGATCGGCTGGCGACCGGTAATCTTCGCGCATCCGTGGCGCTGCTGTATGCGGCGGACGCGGCCATCGAACTGACGGCGCGGGAGTTGATGACCATCGAGGACTGGGATCTCGCCTTGAGCGGCGACGTGCGCAGCGCGTTTGTCGATGGCACGCCCGATGGTGCGAGGCAGTTGCCAGGCGGAGGGACGCTTGATCTCACCGTCGCCACGAACGCGCTGAATTGCGGAACGACGACAGGCTGCACGCCGGCACAGATGGAGCGAGTGACGCGCGACCGGCCGTGGGGCGCGAATAACGCGCGGTGGCGGCTGTTCGCGCACGGCCCGTTCGCCGCGCTTGGGCCGATGCAACAACCGGCGGCCTGCTACCTTGCGGTCTGGGTGGCGGACGACCGGCACGAGGAGGACGGGGACCCGCTCGCGGACAATGTTGACCCGTCAGCCCCGGGGCATGGGACGCTCCGCATCCGGGCGGAGGCGTATGGCGTCATGGGCTCGCGCAGATCTCTAGAGGCTGAGCTGGCCAGACGTTGCAGGGCCCCGGCAGCCGAAGAATGCCTCATGGGCATCCGTGTGCAATCGTGGAAAGAAGTGCGTAACACCGTTCCTTGACCCTCGCGGGAGCGGGTCGTACGATCGGATAGGGGAAAATGGCCAATCGGCCGATAAACATCGATATGAAACGCGTATTAGCTTTGGCGGTGACCCTCCTCGTAGTGTCCTCCGGACTGGCCTTGGCCCAATCGGGCTCGAAGACGCCGTCGTTGGCCGACGTGGCGAGGGCGGAAGAAGCCCGGCGAAAGAGCGCCAAGAAGGCGACCATGGTCTTCACTAACGGCAGCCTGGGTGCCGCAGGCGTGCCGTCGGAGCCGTCCAGCCCGGCGTCACCGGCCGGAGCGAACGCCACTCCGGGATCCACGCCTTCCACTCCGCCGACGATTTCCGGCGGCACAGCGGCGCCGATCGACAAGGCGGCGATGAAGGATGAGGCCTACTGGCAGGGCCGCATGTCGGCGGCGAGGACCGAACTGAGCCGCACGCAGATGTTCGCAGAGTCTCTCCAGACCCGGATCAATTCCCTCAAGACCGACTTCGTGAATCGCGACAATCGCGTCGAGCGCGAGAAGATCCAGCAGGACTTGAACACGGCGCTGGCGGAGCTCGAACGGCTGAAGAAGGAAACCGACAGGCAGAC
Source organism: Acidobacteriota bacterium (assembly GCA_032155105.1). Lineage (GTDB taxonomy): Bacteria > Acidobacteriota > Vicinamibacteria > Vicinamibacterales > UBA2999 > 12-FULL-67-14b. The sequence continues at coordinate 830 of JALDXK010000192.1, read as the reverse complement.
CAAGGCGATCACGGCGATTGAAGACGAAGCGCGCCGCGCCAACGTGCCGCCAGGCTGGCTGCGGCCTTCGTGATCCGCCCCGGCGCCCCATCGATTCTCCTCGTCGAAGACAAGGACTCGTTGCGCGCGATGCTGAAGCTCGCGCTCGAGTCCCAGGACTATGTCGTCGTCGAGGCGCGCGACCAGGAGGAAGCGGCGGCCGCGCTGCGTGACACGCTGCCGGCGCTGGTGTTGTCGGACCTGCGGCTCCCGAAGGGCGACGGCCTTGGCGTGCTGCGCGCCGCAAAGGAAGTGGATGCCGAACTGCCGGTCATCGTCATGACCGCGCACGGCAGCATCCAGGACGCCGTCGAGGCGATGAAGAAGGGCGCGCTCGACTTCCTGGCCAAGCCCGTCGACCCCGATCACCTGCTGCTGCTGGTCTCGCGGGCGCTCGAACAGCGCCGACTGCTCGGCGACTATCGCGTGCTCAAGGAAGAGGCGGCGGCGCGGCGCGGCGGACCAAGCATCATCGGCGACTCGGCACCGTTGCGGCAGGCGATGAGCGCGATCGAGCGCGCGGCCACGACCGACACCACCGTGCTGCTCGAAGGGGAGAGCGGCACCGGCAAGGAGTTGTGCGCGAGGGCGCTGCACAACGGCAGCGCGCGGAGCGGCGGGCCCTTCGTGGCCATCAACTGCGCGGCGATTCCCGAGAACCTGCTCGAAGCCGAATTGTTCGGCTACGAACGCGGCGCCTTCACCGGGGCCACGCAGCGCAAGATCGGCAAGTTCGAGATGGCGCAGCGCGGCACCATCTTCCTCGACGAGATCGGCGAAATGCCGCTGGC
>JALDXK010000191.1:0-9904 GCA_032155105.1 Acidobacteriota bacterium | reverse complement strand
CTCCTGGGCGCGGGCCTTGATGGCCGCGGCGAGCGCAGTCATGTTCTGGAGGATCAGGTCGACGGCCTCGACCATTTGCAGGGCCTGCGCGGTGTCGACCACGTCGGACGAGGTCAGGCCGAAGTGCAGCCACCGGGCCGAAGGCCCGACGATCTCGGCCACCGAAGTCGTGAAGGCGATCACGTCGTGCTGCGTGGTCCGTTCGATCTCTTCAATGCGGGCGATGTCGAACCCGCCCTTGGTTGTCAGTTCGTGAGCGGCCTCGGCCGGCACGATGCCGGCCTCCGCCATCGCGTCGGCCGCGGCTATTTCCACCTGGAGCCACGTTTCATATCGCCGCTGCTCGCTCCAGATGCGACCCATTTCAGGGTGCGTATAGCGCGGAATCACAGCGAGAGTTGTTCCTTCGTCACCTGTAACCCATTGACGTTACCAAGCACCGTCACGGCAAGCGCGCCGTCGGTGAAGAATCGATCCGCCAACCGCAGCACATCCTCTTCGGTGACGCGCTCGATGGCGGCGAGCATCTCGTCGAGTCCGAAGGTGTGGTCGCGATACATCTCCTGGCGCGCCAGGTGCGACATGCGGCTCGACGTGCTTTCCAGGCCCAGCATCAGCGAGCCCTTCAGGTGATCCTTCGCGCGCCGCAGCTCGATCGGATCCAGGCCACCCGCTTTCATCTGGCGGATCTCCGCGACGACCACGTCGATCAGCTCGGCGACCGCGTCGTTGGCGCAGCCGGCGTAGATGCTCAACGCGCCGGCATCCTGATACGCCGACAGGCCCGAGAACACCGAGTAGGCCAGTCCGCGCTTCTCGCGCACGTTCTGGAACAGCCGCGAGCTCATCGAGCCGCCGAGCGTGGTGTTGAGGGCGTAGCCCGCGTAGCGCTCCGGATGGTGCTGCGGCAGCGCCTCGGTGCCGAACACGATGTGGCTCTGCTCGAGCTCCTTCTTGCGAATCTGCACCAGCGTGGCCACGCGCGGCGGTTGCTCCTCGGCGGCGGAGCCCTTGAGCGGCGAGCCTGCCAGCGCCCGTTCGAGCAGCGCCTGCACGTGCGAATGATCGAGGTTGCCAACCGCCACGACGACGAAGTTCGAGGCGACGTAGGTGTCGGCGAAGTAACGCTTGAGCGTCGCCTGGTCGAGCGCGCTGACGCTCTGCGGTGTGCCGAGAATCGGCCGCCCGAGCGGATGGTTGCTCCAGAAGCCTTCTGCGAAAATCTCGTGCACGAGATCGTCCGGCGTGTCCTCGACCATCTTGATCTCTTCGAGGATCACCTTCTTCTCGCGCTCGATATCATCTTCCGCGAACAGCGGGTTGCAGATCAGATCGGAGAGGATGTCGACGGCCAGGGGCAGGTGCTCGTCGAGGACCTTGAGGTAATACCCCGCGTACTCCTTCGACGTGAACGCGTCGATCTGCCCGCCAATCGAATCAACCTGCTGCGCAATCGCTTCCGCCGATCGCGTCGGCGTGCCCTTGAACAGCATGTGCTCGACGAAGTGGGCGATGCCCGGATGCTCCGCGGGTTCGTGGCGCGAGCCACGCGTCAGCCAGATGCCAACGGCGACCGAGCGCACATGCGGCATCCGTTCGGTGGCAAGACGGACACCGTTGGCGAGCACGGTTCGACGGATGTTCGATTCAGTCACGTGGGGACTGCCGTGCTTAAGTAGTTACGGCAGAGAGAATTACCTGACGATCATATCAGAACCGCCCCGCGGCTGCCCCACTCGCGGCGGCGTCTCGTGAGCCCAACCACGGGTGTTTTGCACATTGCGGTGTAAGGAGAAATTGATGTCCACCGCAGCCCATGTCCGCCAGCACAACAGCGTGCTCGCTGCCGCAGAAAAACGCGCCCTGATTTGGATGGCGAGGCGCCTGCCGCGCTGGGTGAATTCGGACCACCTCTCGGCGCTTGGGCTCACCTCGATGGCTGGCGCCGGCGCCGCTTTCGTCCTGGTTGCGACGCATCCTGTTGCAGGCGCGTCACTTGTCGGGCTATGCCTGCTGCTGAACTGGTTCGGCGACAGCCTCGACGGCACGCTGGCACGGGTACGCGATCAGCAGCGGCCGCGCTACGGCTACTACCTCGATCACGTTATTGATCTGGCCGGCACAGCCATGTTGTTCGCGGGCATCAGCCTGTCCGGTTACATGAGTCCCGCTATTTCCGCGCTGGTCGTGGCGGCCTACTTTCTTGTCTCGGCGGAGACCTACCTGGCCACGCACGCTCGGGGTGTCTTCAAGATGGCCTTCCTCGGCGTGGGTCCCACCGAGTTGCGCCTGCTGCTCGTGGCCGGCGCCTTCGCCCTGATCGAGCACGCGACAGTTGCCCCGCTTGGCCTGCCGCCGATGCGACTGTGGGATCTCGGCGGCGTGATTGGGTCGGTGGGTATGGTCGGCGCCTTCGTGGTCTCGGCGACGCGCAACTCGCGCGCGCTCTATCTCGAGGAGACGCGGTGGTGAGGCACTTCTTGCCGGGAGGGCACTTCTTGTCGGGAAGAGACTCCTTGCCGGGAAGAGCGCTTAAGTTCTTAGTGAGTGGGCTAGCCGGCTTCGTCATTCAGGTCGGCGTCCTCGGGATCTTGAGCACCGTTGGGCTTCACTACTTAATCGCGACGGCAATCGCTGTGGAACTCGCGATTCTCGCGAATTTTGTGTTTCACGAGCAATGGACTTTCAAAGATCGCATTCCTCCCAGTGCGTACAGTTCGTATCGCGCCAAGCGAATGGTGGCCAGACTGTTGAAGTTCAACGCATTTACCGCACTTACGTCGATTCTCGGGAGTTTGGCCATCACCGGGCTGCTTGTGGAATCACTGGCCATGCCCGCGGTCTTAGCGAATATCATCAGCATCATGGCGCTGGGGGTGATCAACTTCGTCGGCGCAGACAAGCTGGTGTTTCGCGCCGGCATCGCGCTGCTGGCGCTCGGCCTGGGCGCCGGCGCGGAAGCCTCGGACGAAGCCAAGCTGCAGCCCAAGACCATTGCGGGGTTCGCGAAGTACGCGGCCGCTGTCGAGGCGCGCCGCGCGAACGAGATCACCAGCAACGCGCCGTTCCTGGCATTCGAGCGCCTGTCGGCCGCCGAACAGCGGCGCATCATGACGTCTCTGAAGCGTGGCGAGGTTTTCGTCGAGCGCGCCGCGGCGGCGCGCCACGGCACCGAAGAGATCGCGGTCGATGGCGGGTCGATCAATCACTGGCGCGGCACCGTGTTCGTGCCGAGCGTCACACTCGATCACCTGCTCAAGGTGCTGCAGGAGCCACAAAGCGATCGGCACAAGCAGGAAGACGTCCTGTCGTCGCGGGTCGTCTCGCGCGACGGCAATTCGCAGAAGGTGTTCCTCCGGCTGCGGCGAACCAAGTTCGTGACGGTGGTCTACGACACCGAGTACGACGTGGTCTACAAGCGGCTCGCGCCCGACCGCGCGTTCAGCAACAGCATCTCGACGAAGATCCTCGAGATTGAAAACGCCGGCACGCCGCAAGAGCGGGCGCTGCCCGAGGGCGACGACCACGGCTACATGTGGCGGCTGAACTCGTATTGGCGCTATAAGCAAGTCGACGGCGGCGTGCTGGTCGAAGTGGAATCCCTGACCCTGAGCCGCGACCTCCCCGCCATCATCGGACCGCTGATCCGGCCGATCGTCAACAGCACCGCCCGCGAATCGATGACGCGGACGCTGGCTTCGGTCCGCGCCCGGTTCATGGACTGAGACTCAGCCGGCCGGCGCCAGGCAGGCGGAGACGTCGGTGCCGCGGCGCGGACCGTTCGCAGCGGCCCAGTCGAGGCGCCGCACCACGGTGGCGTTCACCGTCGTGGCGTTGGCAATCTCGCGCTGACCGTCGGCAAGCGGCTTCTCCCCTTTGACCACGAACACCCACGCCTTACCGTCGTCGGTCACGACCGCCATCGTGTTGGCGACACTTTCGGGGCCTGTAATCGTGATTCCGGCGGGAATGCCGGTAATCGGCGTGACGCGGTAGAGCACGCGCGCGGGACCGGTGTAGGCGATCTTTTGCAGCGGCGCGGAGCGATCCTGGTCGACACAGAAGAGAAACTCTCCCGTCGGCGGCGCCGCGCTGCCGTGAATGGCGATTGAGCCGCCCCCGGACTTGATGGTCACGGTGCCGCGCAACGTCTTGTCGTTCGAGCCCTGCGCTGCCAACGACACCACCGAGGCGAGCGCGATCATGCACGTCGAATAGGTCATGCGGCATTCCCGCACAAATGCCGTCCAGGCGGCAAGCTCGGCCAGTCTTCCCGGGACGAATTGCCCGATGTCGAGGCACCGACCAGGTGAGCCGGGGACTCTATACTGGACGGATGACGGTGGACCTCGCGGGACTGGAACTGAAGGAACTCGAAGAGTTCGTTCAGTCCCTGGGCCACAAGAAGTTTCACGCCAGGCAGATCTACAACTGGATCTGGAAGCGGGGCGTCACCCGCTTCGACGAGATGACGAACCTGAGCCTCGAGCTGCGCAAGGCGCTCGCGGGCGCGGCAACGGTGTCGCTGCCAGAGGTCGTCAAGCACGACGTGTCCGAGGATGGCACGCAGAAGTTCGTGCTGCGCCTCGCCGACGGCCGTCAAATCGAGTCGGTCTTCATTCCCGACACTCCCAAGCAAACGTTCTGCGTCTCCACGCAGGTGGGCTGCGCCATGGGCTGCGCGTTCTGCCTCACCGGCAAGATGGGCCTCGTGCGGCATCTCACCGCCGCGGAGATCTCCGGCCAGGTCCGATTGCTGGCGCGCACGCTCAACCTGCTCGACAAGTCGTTCAACATCGTGCTGATGGGCATGGGCGAGCCGCTGCACAACTACGACGCGACGATGAAGGCGCTCAAGATGCTGAACGAGAAGGAAGGGCTCGACATGCATCCCAAGCGCGTCACGCTGTCGACGGTCGGCCTCGTGCCGATGATGGACAAGCTCGCGCAGGAAGAGCTGATGCCGAACCTGGCGGTCTCGCTGCACGCCGCGACCGAAGAACAACGCCAGGCGATTGTGCCGCCGACCAAGAAGTACTCGCTCAACGACATCATCGAGGCGTGCAAGCGGTTCCCGCTCGCGAAGCGCCGCCGGATCATGTTCGAGTACGTGATGCTGGCGGGCGTCAACGATTCACCCGAGGATGCGCGGCGGCTCGTCAAGGTCCTCTCCGGCGTCAAGGCCAAGGTGAACCTGCTGCCGCTCAATGCCGCCGCCGGCATTCCGTTCGATCGACCGTCGGACGAGCGCGTCAATACGTTCGCGAAGATTCTTGCCGACCGCGGGTTGATGGTGTCGGTCCGCAAGAGCCGCGGCCGCGACATCCGCGCCGCCTGCGGACAGCTCATCGTCGAAGGACAAACCACGCGCAAGTCGGCCGCGCAAGCCCTCGCGGCCAAACTCTAGGCGCACAGCATGGTGCGTACGGTGCGTACAGTGCGTAGAGTGCCTAGGTGGTTGGTGCTGGTGCTGGTGCCAGTGCTCGTCAGTGGCTGTGCTTCGGAGCCGACCAACTGGCGCGATCTTCAGAAGCACGTCGCGAGTATTCCGGCCGCGCAGCGCGACGCCGCGATCGAACGATTTATCGCTGCCAGAGGCGGCACGCCGATCATCGAGAACCAGAGCCGGCTGATCTTCCTCGCGAAAGACCGGGACGGCAAGGCGCCGCGCATCGTTGGCGACTTCAACGGCTGGGCGACGACACCGCAAGGCTACGACGCCACGATCGGCACGACGGTGCGCGTCGAGGGGTCGACGTGGTCGTACCTGCAGACCACGTCGTATACGAACGCGCGGCTCGAGTACGTGTTGTTCTTCGACAAGGAGGCCGTGCCCGATCCGCTGAACCAGCGCATCGTCCAGGCCTATGCCGGACCGCGATCGGAGGTACGCATGCCGTTCTGGGTGGCGCAACCGGAAGTCGATGAACCCGGCTCTGCCGCCACAGGCGAACTGATCGCGGAGACGGTGACCTCGCGCTTCCTCGGCGGCGCACGGCGGGTGTGGTACTACCTGCCGCCCGGATATGCCGCAGCCACGACCACGCTGTTTCCGGTGGTCTACGTCCTCGACGGATCGAACTACGTCGAGAAGATGGACGTGCCGCGGGTACTCGATCACCTGATCGCCAACAAGTCGATCCCGCCGGTGATTGCGGTGTTCTCGGAGCCTGCCGACCGTCAGGAGGAGTACTCGCGAAGCCCGCGGTGGCGCGCGTTCCTGGCCAACGAGCTGGTGCCGATGGTGGACAAGCGGTTCCGCACCTTCTCGGCGCCCGATCAGCGCGTCATTCTCGGCAGCTCGCTCGCCGCCTATGGCGCCGTCGATCTCGCCGTCGAGTATCCGTCGCTGTTCGGCTTGTGCGCGGCGATTGCGCCGCCAGCGCAAACCGCGACGCTCATCGAGAACCAGCCCAAGGCCATGGCCGCGGTGGTCTCCATCAAGTTCTTCGTGATGGGCGGCGTCTACGACTCGATGATCGACGGGGCCCGCCGTCTGCGCACCACGCTCGACGACTACTCCGCCCCGGTCAGCTACCTCGAAGTCTCGGAAGGCCACAACACCAACACCTTCCGCGCCCACCTCGACGACGCACTCAGGGCACTGCTGGTAGTTGGCAGTTGAGGCCGTAGCAATCAGCAATCAGGGGCGAGCGAGGGCCCTCTTCCCGATATCGCGGCGGTACTGCATGCCGTCGAAGCTGATTTTGCTCACGGCCTCATACGCACGCGCGATCGCGATTTCGAATGACGGTGCAGTGGCGACAACGGTCAGCACGCGGCCACCTGCGGCGACGAGCTGATCGCCCTGCTGCTTGACGCCGGCAAAACGCAGTTGCACGTCCGGACAATCACGAGCCACATCGTCGAGACCGTGAATCACGTCGCCGGTGCGGACCTCGCCCGGGTAGCCGTGGGCGGCAAGGACGACACCGACTGCCACACGCGGCGTTTGGAGAGCGGACGCTTTAGCGTCCGCTGAACCGGAGCGACGGCTAAAGCCATCGCTTTCCAAACGAAGCAAATCGGACAGCGATCCCTCTAATAGCGGCATCACCACCTGCGCCTCCGGGTCACCGAACCTGACGTTGAACTCGATCACCTTCGGACCGTCAGTCGTCAGCATCAAGCCGCAATACAGGAAGCCGCGGAATGGATGACCTTCCGACGCCATGCCGCGGAGCACGGGCTGCACGATCTCGCGCTCGATGCGTGATTGCAGCGCGTCGTGCAGCAACGGGCTGGGCGAAAAGGCGCCCATGCCACCGGTGTTCGGCCCGCGATCGCCATCGAAGATGCGCTTGTGATCCTGCGCCGACAACAACGGCACGTAGTCCGTGCCGTTGGCGACGACGAAGAACGAGACCTCGGGACCGGTGAGGAGCTCCTCGAGCACCACGCTCGCTCCGGCGTCGCCGAACGTCTTGTCGACCATCGCCGCGTTCACGGCCTGCTCGGCGGTGGCGCGGTCGGGCGCGACGACCACGCCCTTGCCGGCGGCGAGGCCATCCGCCTTCACGACGAGGGCGTCGCCGAACTCGCCGGACCGGATCGATCGCAGCGCAGCGTCCGCGGAGGTGCAGACGCGGTAGCGGGCGGTCGGCACCGCGTGGCGCCGCATGAAGTCCTTCGCGAAGGCCTTGCTGGTCTCGAGACCGGCGGCGGCCCGCGTGGGTCCGAACACCCTGCGATCCTCGGCCTCGAAGCGATCGGCAAGGCCGTTGGCCAGCGGCGCCTCCGGACCGACAACGGTGAGATCGATCCGCTCGCGGTCGACCAGCCGTATCACGGCGTCGGTGTCCAACAGGTCAACCGGGGTGGTGGCGATGCTGCGGGTCATGCCGGCGTTGCCGGGCGCGCACAAGACGGCGGTGACGCCAGCTTCCGAGGCGAGGCGGGCGGCGAGTGCGTGCTCGCGCGCGCCGGAGCCAAGAACGAGAATGCGCATGCCGCTAAACCCTAGATTCTAAATGGTTTATTTGCGCCGATGCGCTCATGTGGGATGTGATAGCCTAGCATACTTGGCCCATTGCCGAGGGAGCCGCCCATGCGGATCCCGTGACCAGGTGATCGCGGACCAAAAACATACCAGAGAGGGGGTGACTACAAGATGGCCGAAGTGAAATTGCAAGAAGGTGAGTCGATCGAAAGCGCGTTGCGGCGGTTCAAGCGCAAGGTGCAGCAGGAAGACATCATCAAGGACATCAAGAAGCACTCTTTCTACCTGAAGCCGGGTGACAAGCGCCGCGCGAAGCAGGCGCTGGCCCGGAAGCGCAATCGCAAGAAGATGCGCCGGGAAACGGAATAGCTGGGGTGGGCGCATGTGGTAGATTACGTGCGCCTATCTTTTGGTTTTGTAAGGGATTATCGAGACGCAGGGGACCTAGCGAATGGAAATCGTCGAACGGACCGTCAACGATGTAACCGTGCTCGACCTCAAGGGTAAGATGACGCTCGGCGAGGGCGACGAACTGCTCAAGGACAAGATCAACAGTCTCCTCGCATCCGGCAAGAAAAAGCTGTTGCTCAATCTCGAAGCCGTCCCCTACATCGACAGCGCGGGCTTGGGCGAAGTCGTTCGCACGTATACGACGGTGAGCCGCCAGGGCGGCAGCCTGAAGCTCCTCAACCTGACCAAGCGCATCGAAGACCTGCTCTCGATCACGAAGCTGCTGACGGTGTTCGACACGTACGACAACGAAGCGGACGCGGTCAAGAGCTATAAGTAGGGCGATACCAAGTCACAGTGGAAACGCGGTCGACGGTCGCGAGCCTGATGGTTTCGCTGCGACCGGATCAGTGGACCAAGAACCTCATCGTTTTTGCAGCACTGATCTTCGCCGTCAAATTGTTCGACCCGGCCGCCCTGGCGTTAGCTTCGGCGGCCTTTTTGATTTTTTGCGCGTTGTCCGGCGCCGTGTATCTGATCAACGACGTCTCGGACCGCGACGCCGATCGGCACCACCCGCTGAAGCGGATGCGGCCGGTGGCGTCGGGCGCGCTCTCGCCGGCAACGGCGCTGGGCGCCGCGGTGGCGCTGGGCGGCGCGGCGCTGGTGGCCGCGTTCCTGCTGCGACCGGCGTTCGGGGTGGCTGCGGCGTCGTACGTGGCGCTGTTCGTGTTGTACTCGCGGGTGCTCAAGCACGTGGTGATCCTCGACGTGATGTCGATTGCGATCGGCTTCGTACTGCGGGCGGTCGCAGGCGGTTTGGTAATCGGTGTGCCGATCAGCGACTGGCTGCTGGTCTGCACGATACTGCTGGCGTTGTTCCTGGGCCTCGCCAAGCGGCGGCATGAACTGACCATGCTGGCCGACGGCGCGACGGGCCATCGCCGAATTTTGGAGGAGTACGATCCGTACTTGCTCGATCAGATGATCGCGATCGTGGCGGCGGCGACCCTCGTCGTCTACATCATCTATTGCGCGAGCCCTGAAACCGCGGAGAAGTTTGGCACCCGCTGGCTGGTGCTGACCACTCCGTTCCCGATCTACGGCATTTTCCGGTATCTCTACCTCGTGCACCGCAAGCACGGCGGCGGGAGTCCATCGGACATGCTGTTGCGGGACCGCCCGTTGCTCGGGTGCGTGGCGTTGTGGGGCCTGGCAGTAATCCTGATCATCTATCGACCGTACGCATCGTGATGGACACGTGCCCCGGTCAACAGTTGCGATCGTAAAGACCTCGCCGGCGACGGTCCGCAGGGACACGCACGCGGTGATGAACCTGGCCGGTTACCAGGACGTCCTGGCCAAGGACGTCGACACCGCGCTCAAGGTCAACATCTCCTGGCATTTCTTCTTCCCGGGCTCCTCGACCACGCCCTGGCAGCTCGACGGCGTGATCACGGCGATGAAGCGCGACGGCTACGACCCGTCGCTGATCCACGCCTGCCACAACCGCAC
>JALDXK010000190.1:0-9910 GCA_032155105.1 Acidobacteriota bacterium | reverse complement strand
TCATCCGCGACACCGACATGGTGATCCAGGAAGACGAGGCCGACGACCTGCTCGAGACCGTCGACCGCGGCCTCAAGCAGCTGCGTTACGGCGCGCTGTCGCTGCTGCAGGTGGAAGCCGACATGCCCAAGCGCGTGTTGAGCATCCTGATCGAGAACTTCGAGGTCGACGAGGACGTGGTGGCCCGCACCGCCGATCGGCTCGGCTTCGGCGACTGGCACGCGCTCACCAAGCTGCATCGACCCGCGCTGAAGTCCCCGGCCTTCACGCCGCGCACCCTGTGGGCGCCGGACGAGACCGACAAGGTGTTCGATCAGATCGCCGACCAGGATTTCCTGATCCACCACCCGTTCGATTCGTTCACGTCGATCGAGACGTTCCTGCGCGCCGCCGTCGAAGACCCGCACGTGATCACGATCAAGATCACGCTCTACCGCATCGGCCCCAACTCGCCGTTGGTCGATCTGCTCATCCAGGCCGCCGAACAGGGCAAGCAGGTCGCGGTGGTGGTGGAGTTGAAGGCGCGCTTCGACGAGCGCAACAACATCGCGTGGGCGACCCGCCTGGAGGAATCCGGTATCCACGTCGTCTATGGACTGATGAACCTGAAGGTGCACTGCAAGCTGTGCCTCGTGGTGCGCAGGGAATCCGACGGCATCCATCGCTACGCCCACGTCTCGACCGGCAACTACAACCGCATCACCTCGCAGGTCTACACCGATCTCGGCCTGTTCACGGCAGACGAGGCGATCCTGGACGACATCACCGAGGTGTTCAACTCGCTGACCGGGTACTCGAACCGCCGCTCGTACAACGCACTGCTGGTGGCGCCGGTGGGGCTGCGCCAGGGCTTCCGGGCCCTGGTCGAGCGCGAGATCGAGCATGCCAAGGCAGGACGACCGGCGCGGATGATCGTCAAGAACAACGCTGTCGCCGACCACGGGATGATCAAGATCCTCTACCGCGCCGCGCAGGCCGGCGTGCAGATCGACATGATCGTACGCGGCGTCTGCTGCCTGCGCCCGGGGATCCCGGGGATCAGCGATCGCATCCAGGTGCGATCGATCGTCGGCCAGTTCCTCGAGCACTCACGCATCTACTACTTCGAGAACGGCGGTCAGCCCGAGGTGTACATCGGCAGCGCCGACCTGATGGAGCGCAACCTCGATCGCCGCGTCGAGGTGCTGTGCCCGGTGACCGATCCGGCGATGCGGCAGCTGCTGCGCGACGCGGTGCTCGAAGTGCTCCTGAGCGACACCGACCGCGCGTGGACGCTGCAGACCGACGGCACCTACGATCGCACCAAGCCCCCCGAAGGGGTCCCGCCGCTCAACTCCCAGCGATTCCTGCTGGAGTGGTATGCGGCGCAGCATGAGACGTAGTCGGCAGTCAGCAATCAGCAATCAAGAATCAGGAAAAACTCTTGTCCTTCCTGATTGCCGATTGCTGATTGCCGATTGCCGATTGCTGACTACTGCCAGCGGAACAGCTTCAGCGACAGGACGAACGACACCACGCCCCACGTGGCGAGGATCGCGATCTCGGTAGACACCGCGCCGATCGCCTGACCTTCGTTCACGATTGCGCGCATGGCGTCGTTCAGCGCCGTCAGCGGCAGCACCTTGATGAACGGCTGCATGGCATCAGGGAAATTCGTCGAGGCGAAGAACACGCCGGACAGTACCCACATCGGTAGCATGATGAAGTTCATCAGCCCCGACACCGCTTCGATGGTGCGGGCGCGGCTCGCGATGAGCAGGCCGAGCCCCCCAAACGACAGGGCCCCGAGCAGCGAGAGCGCGGCGACCGCCCCGAGCGCGCCGTGCACCTTCACGTCGAAGAACAGCCACGCGAAGCCGACGATCACGATCACTTCGAGCGCCAGGAACAACAGCCGGCTGAAGACGTGCGACATCAGGTAGTGCGCCTTTGACATCGGCGTCGCCACCAGCCGCTTGAGCAGCTTCTTCATGCGCGCCTGCACGATCGAGAAGCCCACGCCCCACAGGCCCGTGCTCATGATGTTCATGCCGAGAAGCCCCGGCACGAGCCAGTCGATGTACCGCGAGCCGACATTCAGCACCGGCTGCTCCACCGGCACGAAGGCATCGGCGCGGCCGGCGGCCCGCTGCAAGGCGGCGTCGACGGCCAGCCGCGCGACCTGGCTTTCCGCGCGCGCCTCGTCGAATCGATATGCCGGCGGCGTGCCGGGCACCACCACCACCGGCGCGCGGCCATCCCGCACCGCGCGATCAATCGCGTCCGGGGCGATGCGACGGACGGTGAAGCCGCCCGCGCCTTCAAGCACGGTCGCCAACTCGTCCGCTCCGGCCTGCTCGACCACTCCGACAATCACTGGCTCGGTCCCGCGCGATCGAAACGCGATGCCGAGCGCGCACGTCATGATCACGGGAAAGGCGAACACCCAGAACACGGCTTCCGGTTCGCGCAGGAACTCGCGAAACCGCGCCAGGGTCAACTGCACCAGCGGATGCTCGCGCCGTGGGCGCCGAAGCTCGCCGGCGACATCCGCGCGAAGGCGGCTACTCATCCCGCAACTGCCTCCCCGTCAGCGTCACGAACACGTCTTCGAGCGTCGCGCTGTGCGTCCCCAGCTGGCTCAGCGTCGCCTGTTGCTCGCTGAGCAGCGTCAGCAGCGCCGGCACGGTCAGGTGCAGCTCCGACGTCGACAGGTGCAGGTGCGTGTCGTCGCGACGCACATCGCGCACGCCCGGCAATGCCGCCAGGATCGCGTCGTCGATCGCGGCGCCATCGCCGAGCGCAAATTCGACGACGTGCTCGGCGCCCAGCGAGGCCACCAGCTCGCGCGGCGTGCCGAGCGCGATCAGCTTGCCCTGGTCCATGATGCCGACGCGATCGCACAGGACGTGGGCCTCGTCCATGTAATGCGTCGTGATCAGGATCGTCCCGCCGGCGGCGTTGAAGCGTTCGAGCACTTCCCACAACTGCCGGCGTGATTGCGGATCGAGACCGGTAGTCGGCTCGTCGAGAAACAGCAGGTCTGGTTGGCCGGCGAGCGCGCAGGCCACCGACAGCCGCTGCTTCTGACCGCCGGAGAGCTTCGACACCCACGCCGTGCGCTTCGGCGCGAGCTCCACGATGTCGAGCAGGTCGGCCACCGTCGGGCCGGACGGATAGAACGATCGAAACAGCCGCACCGTCTCTTCGACGGTGAGCTTGTCGGCCAGTTGCGTTTCCTGCAGCTGGATGCCGAGCCGCGGGCGCAGCACGGCGGCGTCGGTGGCCCAGCGGTGACCGAGCACGACGACCTCGCCTTCATCGGCGTGCAGCAGGCCTTCGAGGATCTCAATCGTCGTCGTCTTGCCGGCGCCGTTCGGCCCCAGCAACCCAAAGCATTCGCCGCGCAACACCCTGAGGTCGAGCCCGTTCACCGCGGTGACAGATCCGTAACGCTTGACGACGCCCTCGCAACTGAGGGCCACAGCATTCTGGGACACCAGACGATTCTACCCGCGGCGTGGTACACTCGCCGTTCTGTGCCCGCGCGTATCGTCTTAATCGGACCTGCCGACTCGCTCCCCGCCTTGAAGGACCGGCTCGACCCGAAAGCGGACGTCCAGCAGTTCACCGATACTGAGGCGCTCGAAGCGCTCGATCACATCATCCGCACCAAGCCGGGCATCATCGCGATGCAGGCCGACTTCTCGGACACGTCGCGCGGCACGGCGCTGATCAACCGCATCAAGGACGATCCAACGCTGACGGCGTGTGAGGTGCGCGTGCTCGCGCCCGATGCCGCGCACAGCCGCGTCGCGGTGAAGCGCGGCGGCAGCGGCGGACCGGCCGTGGCGGTAGACGAGGCGAAGCCGGCGCTGGACGTGAAGGGGACTCGGCGCGCGCCGCGCATCCGCATCAAGGACGGCGTCGAAGTGGCCGTCGACGGCAATCCGGCCGCGCTCGTCGACCTGTCGTCGGTCGGCGCGCAGGTGGTGTCGCCGACGGTGCTGAAACCGAATCAGCGGGTGCGCATCCTGATGGGCGACGGCAAGGCGGCGATCAAATGCAACGGCGCCGTGGCGTGGGCAGCGTTCGAAATGCCGAAAGGCATGCCGACGCGCTATCGCGCCGGCATCGACTTCGGCAGCACCGCCGACCCGGGCAGCGTCGACACGTTCGCGAAGAAAAACAAGAAAGACAAATAGATCTCAGATCTCAGATCTCAGATTTTAGATTTTAGATTTATTTGGTTGATTGCTGAGGGAGCCACTTCGCGACCACGCTGTCGTCGCGAATGATGGTCTCCTCGCGATCCGAGCCCGTCGAGATCAATCCCACCGGCACGCCGCTCACCTCTTCGAGCCGCCTGATGTACTTCTGCGCTTCGACCGGCAGCTGCGCGTACTCGCGGGCGCCCTTGGTTGCCGCCTTCCAGCCCGGCCACGATTCGTAGATCGGGGTGATCGGCCCGCAGGTGTTGAGGTCCGACGGAAAATCGGTCACCGTGCGGCCGCCGATGCTGTAGCCGGTGCAGATGTCGATCGTGTCCATGCCGTCGAGCACGTCGAGCTTGGTCAGCGCGATGCTGTCGATGCCGTTGACGCGAACGGCGTAGCGCACCGCCACCGCGTCGTACCAGCCGCAGCGCCGCGGCCGGCCCGTCGACGCGCCGTACTCCATGCCCGTCTCGCGCAGGCGATCGCCGACCCCGCCGAACAGCTCCGTCGGGAACGGCCCTTCACCGACGCGCGTGAGGTAGGCCTTGGCGACCCCGAGCACGCCGTGAATGGCGCGCGGCGGAATGCCGAGGCCGGTGCACGCGCCGCCGATGGTGGCGTTGGACGAGGTGACGAACGGATACGTGCCGTGATCGATGTCGAGCATGGCGCCCTGCGCGCCCTCGATCAGCACGCGTTGTCCCGTGGCCATCGCACGATCGATCGCGAGCGAGCAATCCCCCGTCCACCGCCGCATCCGCGCGCCGAACGCGAGCAGCTGGTCGTAGACCTGGGTCCAGTCGAGCGTCGAGTCCTTGATGATCTGGTTGCGGGCGCTGACGTTCTCGCGCACCTCGTCGGCCAGCGCCTTGGTGTCCACGAGGTCGCAGACCCGAATGCCACGGCGGCCGATCTTGTCTTCATAGGCCGGGCCGATGCCGCGCGAGGTGGTGCCGATCTTGCGCTCGCCGCGGCGGGCTTCGCTCAACACGTCCAGCTCGCGGTGATACGGCAGGATCAGGTGCGCCTTGTCGCTGATCAGCAGGCGGTCGCCGACCTCGATGCCGAGGCCGGCCAGCTCCTCGATCTCCTTGAACAGCGCCTGGGGATCGACGACCACGCCGTTGCCGATGAGGCACAGCACGCCGTCGTGCAGGATGCCCGACGGGATCAGGTGGAGGACGAATTTCTTGCCGCTCACATACACGGTGTGGCCGGCGTTGTGTCCGCCCTGGTACCGCGCCACGAGGGAGAAGTGCGGCGTCATCAGATCGACGATCTTGCCCTTGCCTTCGTCACCGAACTGCGCGCCGAGAACCACGATGTTCATACAGCCCTCTACTGTATCTCACGCCATCGCCATCGGGCCTCGGCTCCTATAGACTTTTGTCCACATGATTGTGCTCGACGGGTCACATCTCGAACTGTCCGACCTGCTCGCCATCGCCGACGATGGCGCCGAAGTCGGCCTGGCGTCCGAGGCGCGGGCGCGCGTACAGGCGTCGCGCGCGGTGGTGGATGCCACGGCGAACGGCGAGGCCGCGGTGTACGGCGTGAACACGGGCTTCGGCAATTTCGCGGAAACGCGGATCGACAAACGCGACCTGGCGACGCTGCAGCTGAACCTGCTGCGCAGTCACGCCGCCGGCGTGGACACCCCACTCCCGGTGCGCACGGTCCGCGCGGCGATGGCGCTGCGCGCCAACGTCCTGGCGAAAGGGTTTTCCGGTATCCGGGTCGAGACGCTCGAGGCGCTCCTCGCGCTGCTCAACCGCGGCGTGCATCCGCGCGTGCCTAGCCGCGGCTCGGTGGGCGCGAGCGGTGATCTCGCGCCGCTGGCGCACCTCGCGCTGGTGCTCGTCGGCGAGGGCGAAACGGTGGACGGCGTGCCCGGGGACGAAGCGCTCCGCGCCCACGGCCTCGCCCCGGTCGAGCTCGGCCCGAAGGAAGGGCTCGCGCTGATCAACGGGACGCAATTCTCCACGGCCGTGCTCGGGCTGGCGCTGTCCGATGCCGCGCAACTGGCGCGCGCGGCGGACATTGCCGCGGCGCTGTCGATCGATGCGCTCCAGGGGTCGTTCCATCCCTTCGAGTCGCGCATCCACGAACCGCGGCCGTTCGCCGGGCAGGCGACCTCGGCCGACAACCTGCTCCGCTTGATGACCGGCAGCGCGATCAACGCGTCGCACGTCAACTGCGGCCGCGTGCAGGACGCCTATTCCATGCGCTGCGCGCCCCAGGTGCACGGCGCGGCACGCGAAGCGCTGAGCTGGATTCGCCACGTCGTACGCACCGAGATGAATGCGGCCACCGACAACCCGATGGTGTTCGCGGCCGACAGCGAGATCGTCTCCGGTGGCAATTTCCACGGTGCGCCGTTGGCACTCGCGGCGGATCTTTTGGTGATGGCGGTGGCACAATTTGCCACCATCAGCGAACGGCGGTCGGAACGGCTGGTCAATCCGTCACTGAGTGGGCTGCCGGCGTTCCTGACGACGCAAGGCGGTCTCGAATCAGGCCTGATGATCGCGCAAGTCACCGCAGCTGCGCTCACGTCCGAGATTAAGACACTGTCTCATCCTGCATCCGTCGACACGATTCCCACCTCAGCGAACAAGGAAGACCATGTGAGCATGAGCATGCATGCCGCGTTGAAGGCGGAACGGGCCTTGCAACTTGCGATCAACGTGATTGCAGTCGAAATTCTTTGCGCATGCCAGGCGATCGACTTGTTGTCGCCGTTGGCGAGCTCGCCGGCGTTGATGGCTGCGCACAAAATCGTGCGTACACGTGTGCCGAAGCTTGTCACCGACCGATCGCCGGCGCGTGATCTTGTTGCAATTTGTGATCTGATTCGTTCCGGCCGGCTTGAGTACGCGACCGGCATTGTTGTCAACTGATTTTCAAAAAAAAGTTTTTCGAAAATCAGTTTGACAACCGAATCACCACTGCTTAGTTTCTTATCTTCCGCAACCGCCTCCGCGGAATAGTCGCCTGCAGATGCCCATGATTGTTCGTTCCCTCCGCGCACCGCGAGGCACGTCCTTGACGTGCCAGGGATGGCCACAGGAAGCCGCGCTGCGGATGTTGATGAACAACCTCGATCCCGACGTTGCGGAACGACCTGATGAGTTGATCGTCTACGGCGGCACGGGCAAAGCGGCGCGCAACTGGGAGGCGTTCGACGCGATCGTCGCGTCGCTCAAGACGCTCGCGCACGACGAAACCTTGCTGGTGCAATCCGGCAAGCCCGTCGGCGTGTTCAAGACGCACGAGGGCGCGCCGCGCGTGCTGATTGCCAACGCCAACCTGGTCCCCAAGTGGGCCACCTGGGACACGTTCCGCGAGCTCGAAGACCGCGGCCTGACGATGTACGGGCAGATGACGGCGGGCAGCTGGATCTACATCGGCACCCAGGGCATCCTGCAAGGCACATACGAGACCCTGGCCGAGGTCGCCCGGCGTCACTTCAACGGATCGCTGAGCGGCAAGATCGTCGCCACCGCCGGCCTCGGCGGCATGGGCGGGGCCCAACCGCTTGCCGTGACCATGAACGGTGGCGTGGCGCTCGTGGTGGAGGTGGATGCGTCCCGCATCGAGAAGCGGCTGGCCACGAAATATCTCGACGAAAGCACCACCGACCTCGCCCAGGCGATCGACCGGGCCCGCGGCTACGCGCACGACGGCGTGGCGCGATCGATCGGAGTACTCGGCAACGCCGCAGAGCTGATGCCGGCGATGGTGGCCCGCGGGTTCACGCCCGACGTGATCACCGACCAGACCTCGGCGCACGATCCGCTGGTCGGCTACGTGCCCGACGGGCTGTCGCTCGCCGACGCGGCGCGGTTGCGCGCGGCGGATCCCGACGAGTACCAGCGCCGTTCGATCGCCGCCATGGGCCGTCATGTCGCCGCGATGCGCGAGCTGCAGAAGCGCGGCACGATCGCCTTCGATTACGGCAACAACATCCGCGCGCAGGCGGTGAAGGCGGGCGTCGGCGATGCGTTCGAGATTCCCGGCTTCGTGCCGGCGTACATCCGCCCGCTGTTCTGCGAGGGCAAGGGACCGTTCCGTTGGGTCGCGCTGTCCGGCGATCCCGAGGACATTCGCGTGACCGATCGCGCGGTACTCGAGATGTTCCCGGACAATGCCGGCCTGTGCCGGTGGATTCGCATGGCCGGCGACCAGGTGCAGTTCCAGGGGCTCCCCGCGCGCATCTGCTGGTTGGGCTACGGAGAGCGCGCGCGGTTTGGCTTGAAGTTGAACCAGCTGGTACGCGAGGGCGCGGTCAGGGCGCCGATCGTGATCGGCCGCGACCATCTCGACACGGGATCGGTCGCATCGCCGAATCGCGAAACCGAAGGCATGCGCGACGGCAGCGACGCGATTGCCGACTGGCCAATCCTGAATGCGCTGCTGAATGCCTCGGCCGGCGCGACGTGGGTCTCGGTGCACCACGGCGGCGGCGTCGGCATCGGATATTCCATTCATGCGGGGATGGTGATCGTCGCGGACGGGACGCGTGACGCCGACGAGCGGCTGGCGCGCGTGCTGACGTGCGATCCGGGCACGGGCGTGGTGCGGCACGCCGATGCCGGGTACCCCGAAGCGATCAGCACCGCACGACAACACGGAGTACGGATCCCAATGCAGGAGACGGGCCGATGATGGCTCCCCACGCCGGCCTCGAGCGCCGCGTGCTCGCCGCGCTCGACGCGGCACCCGCGCGCATTCCCGTCGTGATCGGCGGTTGCGGCACGGGACGCACCACCTTGCTGCACGCGCTCGCCGATCGGATGGGCCGCGATCAGTGCCAGTACGTGGACGTGGAACGGGCCGCCAGCACACCCGAGCGGTTTCACCAGGCGGTGGCGGCAGCCTCGCCGTTCACCATCAACGGCCAGGGCGCGTCCGCGTCGCAGGAACCGGCGAGCTCGGCGCGCGCGGCGTTCGATCGCCTGCTGGCGCTGGTGACGCGGGCGCGCACGACAGGCGAGGCGCCGGCGACGTTCCTGTTCGACGAGATTCTCGAGCTGCGCACCTTCGAAAGCTTCCCCGGCCTGCGCCACGTGCTGCGCGAGATGCTGCACGCGCTGGCCGAAAGCGGCAACCGCTTCGTGCTGACCACGCGGTACGTGGCGCGCGCGCACCGGCTGCTGCGCGACACCAACGCGCGCTTCGAGGTCATCCACCTGCCGCAGCTCAACGCCGCGGAAGTGACGGCGATGCTGCCGCCGATGGGCGACACCTCGCCAGAGGATCGCGAATACATCGGCCGTACCATCCAGTCGCTCGCCGATGGCCGCGCCCACTACGTCCGCGCGCTCGGCGACGCCACCGGGTCGATGAGCGGGCGCGGCGGCGATCCGATCAGCGCGTTGACGGCGCTCCTGACCGGCGAAGGCGCGCTGGCCAGCTGGTGCTCGCACCGCTACGAGCTGCGCCTGCACAAGGCGCGCGGCTACGGCGCGCTCAAGGCGATTCTCGAGATCCTCGCCGAGGAGGAACTGCTCACGCTGACCGAAGTCGCGCAGCGCCTTCACCGCACGCCGGGCTCGACCAAGGATTACTTGTCGTGGCTCGAGGACGTCGACCTGATCGTGTCGCGGCAGAAGCGCTACAGCTTCGGCGATCCGCTGACGCGCCTGTGGGTGCGCCTCCATTGCCGGCCGGAGCCGCCGTCGGTGGATGAAGTCGCGCGCGAAGTGCAGGCC
>JALDXK010000189.1:0-9972 GCA_032155105.1 Acidobacteriota bacterium | reverse complement strand
CTGTGGAAAGAGGCGATTTACCGCTGGGAACGCGCCACCCAACTGGATCCCACTTACGCCGCGGCATTCAATAACCTCGCAGTCGCTTATGAGCACGAAGGACAGCTTACGAAGGCGCGCGCCGCGTACGAGAAGGCGCTAGCGCTCGAACCCGACAACGCGCTCGTGAGGCAGAACTACGACCTCTTCAAGGAAATCAATGACCGCGTGGCTCAGAAAGACGGGCGCTAATCGACCGGCCCCAGGCCGGGCACAGCCAACGCTGTCACTTGCGAAGCGCAGCCTCGCGAGTCTCGGCTTGGCGCTGCTGGCCGCGGTGTCGGCGTGCACGAGCTACACCGAGATTCCGATCGAAACGCCAATCAGCCCCAAGCTGGATGTCTCTGCGTTCCAGCGCATTTTCATCGCCGGCTTCATCGCCGGCGCGAACGAAGACGTTGACGCCAACATGGAAACGGTGCGCCTGCTCCGCAGCCAGCTGCGCAACAAGGGCATCATGCGCGTGATCGACGCCGACACGCTGCCGCTCCTCGAAGTCGCCAAGCAGAATGGCGGCGAGGCGGACACCCCGCCGGTGCCCGACCAGCAAGCCACGCAGCCTCCACAGGAACCGGACCTGGACAAGCCGCCGGTGTTCAACGACGAGAAAGACCTCGAGGCCTACCAGCACCTGTTCGCGAACGTCGCTTACTGGAAGCGGATCGGCGAAGAGTACCAGCAGCCGTTGATCGTGACTGGCGCCATCCTGTTCGCGCCGCAACAGCGCTCGGGCTTCGTGCAGCGAGAAACGGAAAGCTACGATCCGTTCGGCCGCCGCGTCGTGGCGCCGGTCCGCACCTACCAGGAGCGCAAGGGATTCGTGCTCCGGCCGACGTTCATCTTCATCGACGGCCGGACCGGTGAAACGCTCCATTCCGAGACGTTCCGGGAGGAGATTCTCTATAACGCCAACCAGCAGACCCCGGCCCTGTCCTCGTACTTCGAGCTGATGGATCGGCTGCTCCCGGCCTTCCTTAACACGTTGAGCGCACAGAAGATAAAGGGCACCAGGACTCTCCTGAAGTAGGGGCGGGACTTTAGTCCCGCGCGTACCCTGTGGTATCCTTACAAGTTCCTGCTCCGGGCGAATAAGCGTACCGGTGTGAGCCCGTCCCGCCGTAGCCTTGGCGAAGGCGGAGGAGAGATTTCCACGTGTTTGCAATCATTCAGGCCTCGGGCCGCCAGTTCCGCGTCGAGAAGGACGCCATCATCGCCATCGACGGCCACAACGCCGGCGAGGCGGGCGGTGAAGTGTCGTTCGACCAGGTCCTGCTCGTCAGCAACGACAACGGCGACGTCACGGCGGGCACGCCGTTCGTCGACGGCGCGAAGGTGCTCGGGGTCGTCGGCGAGCTCGACAAGGGCAAGAAGGTTCGCGTCTTCAAGAAGAAGCGGCGCAAGCAGTATCGTCGGACCAAGGGCCATCGCAGCCTCCTGACGCGCGTCCGCATCACCGACATCCAGATCTAGATTTTAGAAGTTAGATCTCAGATCTCAGATTTAGGAAGTAGTCATGGCAACAAAAAAAGGACAAGGATCCTCCCGTAACGGCCGCGACAGCAATTCGCAGCGGCTCGGCGTCAAGCGCTTCGACGGCAACCTCGTGACCGGCGGGTCGATTCTCGTGCGCCAGCGCGGACGTAAGTACCGGCCCGGCCAGAACGTCGGCCTCGGCAAGGACGACACGCTGTTTGCCAAGGTCACCGGCAAAGTGAAGTTCGAGGACCACGGCCAGCGGGGACGGTTCGTTTCGATTCATCCGGTCGAAAATCAGTAACCAGTGCAGTTCGTCGACGAAGTCGACATCCACGTCGAAGCCGGACACGGCGGCAGCGGTTCGCTCAGCTTTCGCCGTGAGAAGTTCGTTCCGCGCGGCGGCCCCGACGGCGGCAACGGCGGCGTGGGTGGATCGGTCTACGCCGTAGCCGATCCGCATCGCAACACCCTCGTTCACTTCCAGTTCAATCCCGAATACAAGGCGCAGCGCGGCGGCAACGGCGCCGGCGCGCTCAGGACCGGCCGCGGCGGGAAGGATCTCGAGATCCCGCTGCCCGTCGGCACGCTGATCTACCGCAAGGATCTCGAGAGCGGCGAGCTCGAACAGGTCGCCGATCTCACGCACACCGGACAGCGCGTGCTGCTGGCGAAGGGCGGCCGCGGCGGCCTTGGCAACGCGCACTTCGCAACGTCGACCAACCGCGCGCCGCGCAAGGTGCAGCCGGGTGAGGTCGGCGAAGAGTACGACCTCCATCTCACGTTGAAGCTGCTCGCCGACGTGGGCCTCGTCGGCTTCCCGAACGCCGGCAAGTCGACCTTCATCTCGGTGGTGTCGGCGGCCAAGCCGAAAATTGCGAACTACCCGTTCACCACGCTCACGCCCAACCTCGGCGTGGTCGCGCTGAGCGGCGATCGCAGCTTCGTGGTCGCGGACGTGCCGGGCCTGATCGAAGGTGCGCATGAAGGCCATGGCCTCGGCCACCAGTTCCTTCGTCACATCGAGCGCACGAAGGTGTTGATCCATCTGGTCGACGTGTCGAGCGCATCGGGGCGCGACCCGGTCGAGGACTTCGACACCATCCGCCGCGAGCTCGAGCTCTACAACCCCGAGATGCTGGCGAAGCCGCAGCTCGTGGCCGCCAACAAGATCGACGCGCTCGACGATCCGAAGCGCGTCACCGCGCTCGAAAAGCGCGCGAGGAAGCTGAAACTCAAGTTCTTCACGATTTCCGCCGTCACGGGCGAAGGGGTCAAGGGCCTGATCGAAGCGGCGTGGCCGATCATCGCGAAGGGGCGTGAGGCGGAGGCGAAAATCATGGCGCTCGACGAGGATTCGTCCGTCGCCACGGCTTCACTGGATCCTGACGACGACCGCGGCCTTCCCGCGGACTACAATCCCGCGCTCGTCCCGCCCCTTCGCGGCGGGCCGCAGAAGGCGCAGAAGGCACAGAACGCCAAACGACGGCGATGACGTTGGGCGTCCTCGGCGGCACGTTCGATCCCATTCACAACGGTCACATCGCGGCAGCCGAGGCCGCCGAGCGCGCGCTGAACCTCGACGCGATCGTGCTGGTGCCCTCGCGAGTGCCGCCGCACCGGCGCGACCCGGTCGGTGCCACGAGCGACCAGCGTTTCGAGATGGCGCAACTGGCTGCCGCCCAACGCGGCCACTGGACGGCGTCACGCATCGAAGTCGATCGCGAGGGTGCCTCGTATACCTACGACACCCTGCTGGAGCTTCGACAGCAGGCCGCGGGTACGCAGTTGTTCTTCATTTTGGGGGCCGATGCGTTCGCGGAAATTGCCACCTGGTCGCGCTATCCGGCCGTCCTGGACCTCGCGCATTTCGTCGTCGTCTCGCGGCCCGGAATCACGTTAGACTCGTTACGTGAACGAGTGCCGTCAGCATTCGATTTTCAGCCTCCGTGTCCTCCGTCACTGCTCCGTGACCTCGGTAGTGAACAATCCCGCGTGATTCTCGTCGAAGCCCACACTCCCGACATCTCATCAACCGACATCCGGCGACGCGTCCGCGCCGGCGAATCGCTGCAAGGCCTGGTGCCGGGCCCGGTCGAAACCTACATCGCAACACATCACTTGTACGGTGGAAAGTAACTTGCATGGCAAAGACCACAAGCCAGCGGAAACCCCGAGCAGCCAGGAAGACGGCGGCGCCGAAGCAGCCAAAACTGCCGAAGCAGATCCAGGCCGTCGTCGACGCGGCACAGGACAAGAAAGCCACGGGCGTGGTGGTGCTCGACCTGAAAAAGGCGGGCGCGTTCACGGACTACTTTGTGATCTGTTCGGCAGCCAATCCGCGGCAGGTGCAGGCCATTGCCGATTCCATCGAGGACGCCCTCAAGGCCCAGAAGCAGCGCCCATCGCTGGTGGAGGGGTACGCCCGCGCCGAGTGGATCCTCCTCGACTACTTCGACTTCGTCGTGCACGTCTTCTCGAAGCACGCCCGCGACTTCTACGGCCTCGACCGACTCTGGGGCAGCGCCACGCGCATCGAAGTCCCCGACGTGGCGTAGTCTCGGCAACTTTTTCCTTTCCGCGCTCTTCGAGCCGCCGTGCGCGGCGTGCCGGGCGCCGCTCGCCAATCCGCTGAACGGCTCGGTGTGCGAGGCCTGCTGGGCGAGCGTCACCGCGTCGCCCGGGATCGACATCCGCTTCGATGCCGCACACCCGCTCGCACGGGCGGCGGCCGTCGACGCCTATGACGGGCGGATGAAGGACATCATCCACGCGCTGAAATACGATCGCCGCCGATCGATCTCGCCGCGGCTCGGCGCGCTGATGCGCGCCCGCAGCGCCGGCGTGCTCCACGGGGCCGACTGCGTGGTGCCCGTGCCGCTGCACCCCCGGCGCGAATTCCACCGCGGCTTCAACCAGGCACACGATCTCGCGATGCACCTGGGGCTGCCAGTGCTGCCGTTGTTGAAGCGACGTGTGCACACACGATCTCAAATCGACTTGCCCAGGGAGCAACGGCTGCTGAATGTGCAAGAAGCTTTCGAGATCGACAAACCTAAAGGTTTCTGGATCGACAAACCTGAAGGTTTCTGGATCGACAAACCTAAAGGTTTCTGGATCGACAAACCTAAAGGTTTCTTGATCGACAAACCTAAAGGTTTGTCGCCGCGGAGAGGTTTGTCGCCGCAGGCGATTCTTCAGGATTCCTGCAGCGACGAACCTTTAGGTTCGTCGATCCGGATCGTGGTCCTCGTCGACGATGTCTCGACAACGGGAGCGACGCTTGAAAGTTGCGCGAGGGTCCTGCTGCGCAGCGGCGTCCGTGAAGTGCGCGCGCTTACAGCAGCCCGAGTCGTGAGCGCACCGCGCTGACGACAGCCGCCGCGACGGCGTTCTTGTCCTGGTGCCCCTCGAGACGAACCCAGCCCGCGGACCGCTCCGCCTGACGCAGGTAGCTCTCGCGGACGCGGCCGAGCAGCGGCAGGTCGCGCTCGAACCTGTCGCGCGCCACGCGCTTTCGCGTCAACGACGCTTCGGGAGGAATGTCGAGGAGGATGGTCAACGACGGCTGCGGCAGGAACCGCTGGATCTCGGTGAGCCAACCCGCATCCACGCCCTGTGCGTCGCCGTACGCAATGCTCGAGGCCAGGTAGCGATCGCACACCACCATCGTCCCCGCGGCCAGCCACGCTTCGATCTTCGGTTTGAACTCGAACCGGTTCGCGACGTACAGCAACTGGAGCGTGTCGGCCGCGTACTCGCGCTGGCCGTGGAGCGCGCGATCGATCTCTTCGCCAATCGCCGTCTCGTACGCCGGGAAGGTCAGGAACTCCGCCGCGTGGCCCTTCGACCGGAACGCCTCGAGCAGGCGTTCCGCCTGGGTCTGCTTGCCGCTCTGATCGAGGCCTTCAAAGGCGATGACATGGCCCGTGGTTCTGAGGTCTCGAGGTCCTGTCTCGGAGATCATTCAGTCTCCAGCGCGAGCAATTCCTCGAGCGTCTGGCGGCGGCGGATGATGCGCCAGGACTCGCCGTCGACCATCACTTCCGGCGGCAACGGGCGGCGCAGGTAGGTGTGGGCCATGGCCGCGCCGTACGCGCCAACGTCGCGAACGACGATGAGATCGTCGACCTGCACCGGCGGGAACGCGCGATCGCGTGCGTAGGCGTCGGTGCTCTCGCAGATCGGGCCGACGATGTCGACGGTGGTCGCGTCGCCCGCACGGCGCACCAGCGGCTCGATGCGGTGATAGGCGTTGTACAGCGCCGGGCGCATCAGCTCGGTCATGCCGGCATCAATCACGACGAAACGCTTGGCGCCGGGGAATTGCTTGACGTCGACGACCCTGGTCAGCAGCACGCCCGCCGGCCCGACGAGCACTCGGCCGGGCTCGATCGCCACCTTCAGGCCGCTGCCGCGCGTCACGCGCAGCAGCGCCCGGACGTACTCGGCGGGGTCGGCGACCGGAGCGCCGTCGTAGGAGATGCCGAGGCCGCCGCCCATGTCGAGGTGCTGCAGCGTGATGCCTTCACCGCGGAGCGCGTGCGCGAGCGACACTACCGATTGCGCGGCTTTCTGCAGCGGATCGAGCGTGGTGATCTGCGAGCCGATGTGCACGTGCGCGCCCACCGGCAGCAGGCCGCGGCGCGACGCCATCTCGCGGAACAGCGCCGGCGCTTCATCGATCGGCACGCCGAACTTGTTCGACTTGAGGCCGGTGGAAATGTGTGGATGGCTCCTGGCGTCGATGTCCGGGTTGACCCGCAGCGCCACGCGCGCCTCGACGCCGTGCGCGATGGCACGCTGGTCGATGCGATCGAGCTCGCCTGGCGACTCGACGTTGATCGCGAGCAGCCCGAGCGACACCGCGCGATCGATCTCGGCGGCGCTCTTGCCGACGCCCGTGAACACGATTTGGTCCGGCGCGAAGCCGCAGCGTAGCGCCACGTCGACCTCGCCGAGGGAATTCGCATCAGCGTGGCTGCCCAGTGCGTGCAGCAGCCGCACCACCGCCAGCGACGAATTGGCCTTCAACGCGTAGTGAATGGCGTGCGGATAGCCGTCGAAGGCCACGTCGAGCGCGGTAAAGGCGGCGCGAATCGCCGCCCCATCGTAGACGTAGCAGGGCGTACCCGCCGATGCGGCAATCTCGGCCAGCAGCGCCGCGCGCAGGTCTGTAAGGGCAGAGGCAGTGGTGGAGGCCACAGCCCTTGATCTTATCGTGCGAACCGGGCGGCCGCCAGACCGGCTGGGCTGGCCGAGTCGGGATGGTATGATTTCAAGTCGAGCCGCGTTCTGTGCCATGTGTGCCTTCTGTGGCCCGATTCACTGCAAATGCCTGATCCTTCGCCGGTTTCCACTGATGCGATCGATACGCTCATCCAGCGCTGCCTCGGCGGCGACCAGGTGGCATGGGAAGAGATCGTTCGCCAGCACCGGCGCAAGGTGTTCAACATCGCCTACAAGTTCACCGGCCGTCACGACGAGGCCGAGGACCTGACGCAGGACATCTTTCTCAAGATCTTCAAGTCGCTGCACACCTTCGACCGGCGCGCCAACTTCCAGACCTGGCTGGTCAGCGTCAGCCGCAACCTGTGCATCGACCACTACCGCAGCGTCCGCAAGGAGCGCGAGACCATCGACCGCGACGTCGACGCCGGCGAGCTGACACCTGCGGCGCCAGGCCAGAGC
This sequence comes from Acidobacteriota bacterium, assembly GCA_032155105.1. Taxonomy (GTDB): domain Bacteria; phylum Acidobacteriota; class Vicinamibacteria; order Vicinamibacterales; family UBA2999; genus 12-FULL-67-14b. The sequence continues at coordinate 2,769 of JALDXK010000189.1, read as the reverse complement.
GCCTATCAGGCGCTCGAGCAGCGCGATCGCGTCGAACTGCTGCGCAAGGCGATGGTCGAGCTACCGCCGACGCTGCGCGAGGCTGTCATCAAGCGCGACATCCAGGAACTGTCGTACCAGGAGATCGCCGATCAGCTCGGGCTGCCGGAAGGCACCGTCAAGTCGCGCATCAACCGCGGCCGCACCGAGCTGGCCCGCCAGGTGCAACGCATTCGAGAGACCGATGAACAGGTGCAACGCAGACCAGTGACGGATGAAGGGGTAACGGAATGAATCTCACGACCGATCGTGCTCAGGGCATCGCCATCGTCCGCGTCGGCGAAACGCGCCTGATGTATCCGCTGCTGGCCGATTTTTCCGGCGCGGTGATGGGGCTGCTCACCGGCGGCGACAAGAAGGTGATGATTGACCTGTCGAAGGTGACCTACGTCGACTCGGCGACGATCGGCTGCCTGATGGATCTGTATCGGCAGGCGACCGCGGCCGGCGGCCAGCTGCGCCTGGCCGGCGTCAACAAGCGCGTCGAGACGATGTTGACCATGACCGGGGCGCACAACTTCCTGAAGATGTTTCCGGACGAAGCGGGCGCCCTCCAGAGCTTCGGGAGCTAACCATGCGCAGCATCAAGACCACGTCCGGCGTCGAGATTGCCCTCGATGGCGATCTGCTGGCGGTGCTCGAGACGCTCTACCACGAGGTCACGGCCCGCAAGGAGCTGGAGCGATCGTTCGAGGACATGAAGCGCGAGATCGACTTCCTGATCGCGCAGCTGACGGACGAGGAGCGCCGCGAGTACCTCTCGGAAAGCATCTTCATGAACCAGGTCAAGTACGAGAACGACCGGCTCGAATCGTACATGCGGAAACTGAGCAAAGGTTAGGTTCGAGATCTCAAATCTGAAATCTGAAACATGTCTTTAAACTACCTTGCCACCCGTTACACCTGTTCGTGGCCATGGCAGATCGGCGTGATGCTCTGCGACGGCCGCATGGTGTGCGGCTGCGCCGATCCGTACGCGAAACGCGTGCTCGGCGACGCGCGCACCTCGACCATCGCCGGCATCTGGCAGGGGCCGGTGGCGTCCGAACTGCGTGCCGACCTCAATCAGGGCGGCTCGAGCTTCTGCGGCGACTGCCCGCTCAAGCTGCCGCTCACCGACGACCAGACCCCGCCCCAGCGCGATCTCGCCGTGGCGCCGATCCCGGGGCGGCTGTACATCGAGTGCACGGCGGCCTGCAACATCTCCTGCAACCAGGCAATCTGCGCGCCCGAGACCGGCATCACTCGCACGCGCCAGGCCGGCATGCTCGACTTCGATCTATTCACCAAGGTGATCGACGAAGCCGGACCAACGCTGGGCCGCATCGACTTCTTCAACTACGGCGAGGCGTTCCTGCACAAGCGCGCCGTGGAGATGTGCGAGTACATCAAGACGAAGTTCCCGCACATCTATCTCTACACCAGCACCAACGGGCTCGCGTTCACCGAAGAGAAGGTGCGGCAGCTGGCGCGCTCGGGCATCGACGAGGTGACGTTCTCGATCGACGGCGCCTCGCAGGACGCCTACGTGAAGTATCGCCAGCGCGGCAACTTCGACAAGGCGATCGCCAACATGCGGGCGATGCTCGACGAGCGCGCCAAGACCAACCGCGACCTGCCGTTCGTCAACTGGCGCTACATTCTCTTCAACTGGAACGACAGCGACGAGGAGATGGGCAAGGCGCGCGCGCTGGCGGCGGACATCGGCGTCGACCGGCTCTGCTGGGAGATCACCGATCATCCCGAGAACGCGTTCTCGCGGCGCTTCGCGCCCGGCACGGCGGACTACGAGCGGATTCGCCACGAGATCTGGGACAACAGCGGCCTCGGCAACGCCATTCCCGGCGTCACGCCACGCGCCGAGATCGAAGTCCACACGGTGCTGCCCGACCTGCCGTTCCTGGTAAAGCCGGCCACCACGCTGTCGTTGACCGCGAAGGTCCGGAACGTGTCGTCGCGGCCGTTCAGGAAGAACACCAGCTCGGGCCGGCGCCTGGTGCGCCTCGGCGCGCAGCTGGTGGCCGATGACGGCACCTTGATCGATCGTGATTACGCGCGCGCGTGGCTGCCAGACGATCTGCCGCCGGGCCACGCGACGCAGGTCACCATCGACATCCCCGCGCCCGAACGGCCGGGGCGCTACGGATTGAAGTTCGATCTCGTCAGCGAAGGGATCGACTGGTTCGAGGCCGCCGGCTCGCCGACGATCACGCGCGGTTTATGGGTCAACCAATGACGAAACACATCGCCCTGATTGCGTTGCTCGCCTGCGCGGGCACCGCCTACGCGCAGCAGCGCGCCGCCGACGGCGTCGCGATCAACGACGAGGGCAACCCGCAGTATGCAACGTTCTCGCTGTGCGCGATCGATCCGGTCTCGGGCCAGTCCGGCGCCGCGGTGACCACGCGGGTTCCCTTCGTCGGCCGCGCCGTGCCGCACGTACGCGCCGGCGTCGGCGCCGTGTGCACGCAGGCCTCGACGGTGGTGGAGTACGGACCGCGTGGCCTCGACCTGATGGCCAAGGGCGTGGAGCCGTCGGCGGTGGTCGCGCAGCTGCTGGCCGACGATCAGCAGCGCGAATCGCGCCAGCTCGGCATGATCGACATGAAGGGCCGCGCCGCCGCGCACTCCGGCAAGAACAACGGCTACTGGGCCGGTTCCAAGCAGGGCCTCAATTACACCGTGCAGGCCAACATCATGGTCGGCCCCGAGGTGGTCGACGCCGTCGCG
>JALDXK010000188.1:0-10050 GCA_032155105.1 Acidobacteriota bacterium | reverse complement strand
GGTCAGCGCATTCGGCGACGAAGGGAGCCGACGCGGGTGTCTCGCACCTGATCGTGACCCGTATTCCCGACTGACCTCACGCACTTACTTCCCCGCCCGCTCCCTCGCCACCTGCGCGAGATACGTCTTCTCGAGATCGGTCACCGCCGCGAGGAAACCGGGCGCATCGACAAAGCGATCGGGGTGGTACGCGTCGCCCGGTTTGTACTTGGCATGCAGGCCGAACTGCGACGCGTGCGAGGCGAGGAAGACGTCGACCGCCATGGCCTTCTGTGCCTTGAACGTGCGCGCGTAATCCTGCTCGATGTCGGGATACCCCGGCATGCCCGTCACCCGGACGCCCGGGTTGATCGATCCCAGGTTGGCGATGATCACGCGATAGGTCTTCCCGTTCTCGCGCACCTCGGTGGTAAAACTGGTCGCGCCCTTGGTATGTCCGGGATGGGCGCGTGCGGTCAGCCTCGTGTCGCCAATCTCGATTGTCTCGCCGTCCTTGAAGGTGCGGTCCACGCCGACCGGCGCGAAGCGCGCTGATGGCGTGTCGCCCCAGCGGAAGTCGGTTTTCCCACCGGACTCCAGCAGCGCCTTGTCCGGTTCCGACGTGATGACGGTCGCGCGCGTCATCTTCTTCAGGTCTGCCATGCCGGCCACGTGGTCCCAATGGCCGTGCGTCGCGGTGAGGATCTTGACGTCGGCCATCGTGAATCCGAGTTGCTCGACGCTGGCCTTGATGCGCTGCGCCGTGTCGCCAACACCGGTATTGATCAGGATGTGGCCCTGCGTGGTCGTGATCAGGTAGGTCGAGAGGTCGTAGCTGCCGACCCAGTAGATGTTCCCGATGATCCGGAACGGTGGGAACCGCCGCGTCCACTCCGGATCGTCCTGGGCGCGGTTCTCGGCGTGCACACAGGCCAGCGCGACGATGGCGATGGTGGTGATGAGTTTCGACAGCAGTCGGGGCATCGAGGGACCCCTACTCCTGTCTGAGCGCCATCATCGGGTCGACGTTCATCGCCCGCCGCGCCGGCAGGTAACACGCCGCGGCTGCCACGCCGAGCAGCAGGACGGCCACGCTCGTGAAGGTCCACGGATCCGTCGAGCCGATGCCAAACAGGAGACTCGACATCAACCGCGTCAGCCCGAGCGCGGCGCCGAGCCCGATCGCGATGCCGACGATGGTCAACCGCATCCCCTGCCCCAGGATGCCCCTGAGCACGTCACGCCGCTGTGCACCGAGCGCCATGCGGATGCCGATCTGCTGTGTATTCTCCGACACCGCACACGACATCACCCCATAGAGCCCCACCATCGTCAGGACGAGCGCCACCACAGCGAACAGGCCGATGAGCAGCGTGTTGAAACGCGGCGTCGCCACTGAGCGTTCGAGAATGTCCTCGACCGTGCGGACGGAGTAGACGGGGGCGTTCCTGTCGAGCGACTGGACCACGCCGCGTACCGCGCGCTGCAGCGCGCGCGGGTCGCCGGCGGTGCGCACCACCACCGTCATCGCCGGCATCGGCATCTGGCTCTGCGCGAAGTAAATCTCCGGCGGCGTCGCTCCCTGCAGCGTCTGGTGTTTCACGTCGGCTACCACTCCGACGATCTCGCGCATGCCGGACTCGTCATCGGCCACCGGCACCGTCGAGAACCCGGGCGCAACGCGCTTGCCGATCGGATCCTCGTTGGGGAAATGCTGCCGAGCCAGCGCCTCGTTGACGACGAGCACCGGCGGCGCGCTCAGGTCGTCGCGCTCGGTGAAGTCGCGGCCTTTCACGATCGGAATGCCCATCGTCTTGAAGTACTCCGGGCCGGCCGTGTGGATGACGACCGACGGCCGATCCGCGGGATCGATGGTGCGGCCCGCGATCGCGATGCTCGTGGTGGCCCCGCTGCCGGCGAGCGGCAGTTGAAAGACCATGCTGGCGTTGACCACGCCGGGCAGTCCCTTGAGCTGCGCGATCAGCTCGCGGTAGAACTCGCCGATCTGCTGCGGCGTCGACGTTCGGCTGGCCGAGGGCGCCACGTTGAAGGCGAGCGTCTGGCTCGGATCGAACCCCGGCGCGACCTGCTGCAACCGGACGAAGCTGTTGACGAGCAGGCCCGCGCCGACGAGCAGCACCAGGGCGAGGGCGACTTCGGCCACCACCAGCAGGCTGCGCGTGCGATTGGTCTGCACGCTGGCGGTGGCGCCGCGCCTGCCCTCTTTGAGCGATTCGGCGAGGTTGGTGTTGGCAACGAGCAGCGCCGGCGCGAGTCCGAAGATGACGCCGGTCGCCAACGAGACGAGCGCCGTGAACCCGAGCACGCGCACGTCGAGCTCCGTCTCGGCAACGCGGGGGAGAGAGTCGGGACTGAAGGCGACGATGAGATCTGTGGCCCAGTAGGCGAGCATCGTTCCCGCGATGCCGCCGAGGCCGGCGAGCAGCACGCTCTCGGTCAGGAGCTGGCGGATGATGCGTGCGCCGCTCGCGCCGAGTGCCAACCGCACCTTGATCTCACGCTGCCGGCTGATGGCGCGCTCAAGCATCAGGTTGGCGACGTTGACGCAGGCAATCAGCAGCACGAACGCGACCGCCCCAAGCAGGAGCAGCAGCGTCGGCCGCAGGTTGCCGGCGATCGATTCGTGCAGCGGCCTGACGCCGATGCCCATGTCCTTGTTCTCTTCGGGGAACTGCGCCGCAAGTCCCGCGGCGATCACGCCGGCCTCTGACTGCGTTTGCTCGACGGTCACGCCGGGCTTCAGCCGTCCGATCGCGCGCCAGCCGCGATAGCCGCGCGCCAACATGATCGCGCCGGGCCCTTGCGGCCGCTCGTTGTCGAGCGCGGTCGAGATCCACACTTCCGTCGGCTGCGGCTGGATCGGAAACCTGAACCCGGCCGGCATCACGCCGACGATGGTGAAGCGCGAGTTGTTGAGATCAACCGCGCGTCCGATCACGCCGTCGTCGCCGCCGAAATGTTCCTGCCACGTCTGCCAGCTCAGGATCGCCGGACGTCCGCCGGGGCCGCCGCCGGCCGCATCCTCTTCGGGCAGAAACGTGCGGCCGAGGATCGGCGCGACGCCGAGCAGTGGAAACAGATCGGCCGTGGTCACTGTGCCGCGCAGCAGCCGCGCGTCGCGATCGTCGGTCAGCGTCAGGTTGAGGTTGTAGTAGGCGGCGAGGCGATCGAACGATCGGCTCTGTTGGCGCAGGTCATCGAAATTGAGAAACGAAAATTGTGTGAGCGCGGCGCGGTTCTGCGCGGTCTGCTGGCCGAGGGCGAGGATGCGATCCGGAGCGTCGAACGGCAGCGGCTTGAGCAGCACGGTGTTGACGACGCTGAAGATCGCCGTGTTCGCGCCAATCCCGAGCGCGAGCGTGAGCACACCGATGACGCTGTAGGAACGCTTCTGCCACAGCATGCGTGCGCCGTACACGACGTCTCGCCAGAGGCCCTCGAGGAACATGCTCACCTCGCTTGTGAACGGTCGGTCGATCGCTGACGCGGCAGCGCCCGTGCGGCCGCAGAGGAACTGCGAGAAGGCCAGGGCGCTGGGCGGCCGGTCCGCCGGGATCGGCGAGAGGGCCGCCATCACCGCGTCGAGCGCGTGGCCGGGGACGTCTGGTCTCGCGGCAGCCAGTCGAACTCGAGTGGACGATGGCGTCTCGCGGGACGAGGGCAGCCCACCCGTGAGGATGCGGTAAGCGAGCACGCCAAGGCTGTACAGGTCGGCAGCGGCTGAGAGGCCCTCGCCGCGCAGCCGTTCGGGCGACATGTACGCGGGGGTCCCGGCAATGCCGCTCATCGGCGACGGCCGATCGCCCTCACGGGTGGTCGCCCAGGGCAGGACCGTGGTGTGCTCGCCGTCAGCGGTCGGAGGGACGTGCCGGAGAGCGGCAGCGGTCGGCTCGCTCGCACCCGCGCGCGCCAGACCGAAGTCGAGCACCTTCACGTCGAAGCCGCCGGCCGCCTTCGGCGTCAACCACACGTTCTCCGGCTTCAGGTCGCCGTGCACGATTTCAACCGCGTGCGCGGCGTCAACCGCGCGACAGATCTGCTCCAGCATCGATGTGACCCACGGCCATGGCAGTCCGGCGCCGCCGACCAGGGTGCGACTGAGGGGATAGCCCTCGAGCCGCTCCATCACTAAATAGGGGAACCTGGCCGAGCCCGTGCCGGCGTATCCGAAGTCCACGACGTCGACGACGTTGGGATGGCGAAGCGCACCAATGGCCCTGGCCTCGGCCTCGAAGCGCCGCTGGCCCTCGGGCGTCGCGGCCAGGGCCGGCCGCAGCACCTTCAACGCATAGGTGCGACCCGTGTGGAGGTGCTCCACGCGAAACACGATGCCCATACCGCCGGTGCCGAGCCGCTCGCACACGCGATACTTCCGGTCGACGATGTCGTCCGGGCGAGGCACGAGCAGGTGGTCCAGCTCGTCTTGGTGCATACGATGGTGGAATGATACCCGAGAGTGGAGTTGCCTGCCTCGGGCTAGTCGTTGCGAAGTGCCGCGATCGGATCGACGGCGAGTGCCCGGCGGGCCGGCCAGTACGACGCGGCCAACGCCGCTGACGCCAACACGATTATGGCCTAGCGGTGCTCGGCATCGGTCCGAGGGACTCGGAAGTGCTATAACAAGAGGCGTGAGGCGGTTCGCGTTCGTCCTATTCGTCGCCACGATGGCGTTGGGCACCAGCGGATTGCTGAATCTGACGGTCGCCGAACCGTGCTCCATTGAGGAAGCGCCCGGACAGGAAGACGGCAACTGTGGCGCCACTTGCGTGTTGTGCCATTGCGGCGCGCGCTCGATTGAAGTCAGCTCGCCTCGTCTCGTGACCACCCGCATTCAAGTCTTCATCGAGGCAGTCTCAGTATTCGAGCTCGTTCCCGCCGGCAACCCTTCCGAAATCCTCCACGTCCCCAAGCTCTAACTCCGTCCGATCCCAGATCGTAGAGTTGCGCCCTTCGCTCGCGTGAAGCGGTGCTTCGTGTCGGCGCGTCTTCGGAGGAGAGTTATGCGCGTAGCGTGGAGAACGCTGGCGTTGGTCGCGGTATTCGCGGCCGGTGCCAGCACGGCTTGGGCCCAAGCGCCCCTGACGTTGAGCGAAGCCCTGTCACGGGCGCGAGAGCGAGCGCCTCAGATCGTGAGTGCCCGCCTCGCGATCGACGAAGCTCGGGCGCGATTGGCCGGAGCGAGCCACCGCCAGTCGAATCCAGACGTTGACCTTGCCGTGGGCAATCGGCAAGGCAATGGCGAACGCTTAACCGATCTCGACGTCGGTGTCGCGCAGTCGTTTGAGCCCGGCCAACGCCGCTCATCGAGGGAAGCGATGGCAAACGCGAGCATCGCGCAGAACACGGCAAGTCTCGAGGACGTCACGCGCGCGACGCTCTTGGAAACAGCCACACTTTTCCTTCGCACACTACAGCACTCCGAACGCGTTCGACTCTTGGACAGATCCCTGGAATTGGCGGACAACGTTCTCCAGATCGCAGACCGGCGCTTCCAAGCCGGTGACATTGCCATTCTCGATGTCAACATCGCCCGTGCTGCCGCCGCGCGGATCAAGTCTGAGCGACAAGGCGTGATCGCCGAACGTGCCATCACGATTGGTGAGTTGAAGGAGTTACTGCAGCTCGAGGACGACATCATGCCGCAGGGCGACATGCCGGCGGTGAGTAACGTCGACCCATCGCTCATTGCTGATGCCACCAGCCGGCGTTCCGAGATCCGCGTCCTTGAAGCCGCCATTCAGGAGGCTCAGGCCGAGGAACAGTTCGGACGCAGCTTTGGCCAACGTGAGTACGGCTTTGGCGCTCGTTATCAGCGCGAAGAGCACAACAACATCATCCTGGGCGGACTGACGTTGACCTTGCCGATGTTCTCGAAAGGCCAGGGACCAATCGCATCCGGCGTGGCTCGCGCGACCAGGCTCAGAGCCGAGCTCGATGCCACACGCATGCGAATCGGCATCGAAGTGCGAGCAGCTGTGGCTGCGTATCACAGCCGTGTCGAGGCCGTTCAACTCCTGGAGCGCGACGCGATGCCGGGACTGGACGAGAGCGTCACGTTGGCCACCCGCAGTTTCGAAGTCGGGCAGATCGGTCTGGCCGAGTTGCTGCTGATACGCCGCGAAATCATCGACACCAGATTTCAATACCTCGATGCCCTGCTAGAGGCTGCAATTGCCCGTGTTGAACTTGACGCGCGGGCTGGAGTGCTCCGATGACCCGCACCATTGTTGTGATCCTCTTCGGCGCTGCTACCGCTGCCGCGTGTGGCGGAGGCGGAAGCCAATCCGCACCCGCCGAGACCCCGAAAGCCGCGACGACACCAGAGTCCGCAGACGCCCACGTCGATCCGACCGAGGTCACGGTTGACGCTGGGATGTTGCGTGACCTCAGAATCACGACCGCTGTCGTCGAATCGAGAACTGGCGCTGAAGACGTCACGCTTCTCGGAGAGCTTGCTGTCGATGAACGCAGCTATGCCGAAGTCGGAGTACCTGTCCCAGCTCGCGCGATGCGTCTGCTCGCCGCTCCTGGAGACCAGGTCAGATCCGGTCAGCTGCTGGTGGAGTTGCAGAGTCCCGAGCTCGGCAAGCTCCGCGCAGAGTATGTCTCAGCCCAGGCGCGTCTGACGTTGGCGGAAGGCGCGTTGAAGAGAAAGCGCGATCTCGCAGCCGAGAAGATCGCTCCGCAACGTGAAGTCCAGGAAGCTGAAACGGAATTCACTCAGGCTCAGGCTGCCCTCCGCGCCGCGAGTGCAGCGCTCACCGCCCTCGGCGTGCCGCCATCAGCCTCTGGAGACATCGAAAGCAACAGCGCCGCTACCTTCGGCCTGCGGTCCCCGGTGTCCGGCACGGTGCTCGAACGCAACATCGTTCAGGGACAGATGCTCGATCCGGCGACGCCCGCCTTCAAGATTGCCAACCTCTCCACCCTGTGGCTCACGGTCCATGCGTTCGAAAGAGACGCGGTTCGCGTCGCGAAGGGAGCCAACGCGCGGCTGACATTCTCGGCGCTACCTGGCGAACAGTTCCGCGGAGCTGTCACCCTGATTGGCGGGCAAGTGGCCAGGGAATCCCGCACCATTCCGATTCGGATTGACGTTCGCAATCAGGACGGACTCCTGCGACCCGGCATGTCGGGAAGCGCTGCCGTGCCGGTCGGCGCTAGAACCAGCCAGGTGCTCGCCGTCCCGGTTGCCGCGGTCCAGCGTGTTCGCAACGAGTGGTGTGTGTTCCTGCCCAAGGACGCGGCCACGTTTGAGATTCGAAAAATCGGTCGGGGCCGGGATCTCGGCGACGAGGTCGAGATCCTGTCGGGTCTCAGGGCGGGCGAGCGCCTGGTGGTTGACGGCGCATTCCTGTTGAAGGCTCAAGCCGAAAAGGGCGAGGCCGGTCATGACCCGCACTGAGATCCGATCATGATCGCCAAGGCCATTCGTGAATCATCGGCCGCGCCGCTGCTGACTGTCCTTCTCGTGCTTGCGGGGTCGGCAATCGGCGCCGTCTGGCTGCAGGACTTGCGTCGCGATGTGTTTCCAGATCTCTCGGCTCCGGTCTTCAACGTCATCGCGCAGAACTCGGCGATGGGCGCGGAAGAACTGGAAACCGCCATCGCCATCCCGATGGAGGTTGAACTGGCAGGCCTGCCAGATGCGCGGCGGGTCCGCTCCAACTCCCAGTTGGGAGTGGCGCAAGTCACGATCGAGTTCGAGCCCAACGCGGACTATTACCGATCGAGACAGTTCGTGGCCGAGCGCGTGGCGCAGGTTGCGGGGCAGCTCCCGCCCGGGACGGATCCGCCGCTCATCTCGAGTCTCACTGGACGCCTCAACGAGATTTTCGAGTTCACGCTCGAATCGGACGAAGGAGCGGCCGACCTGATGCAACTCAGGGACCTGGCCGAGTTCGAGATCAAGAACCGATTGCTGGCCGTGCCGGGCGTGTCCGCTGTCGAGCGCCTCGGAGGATACCTCCGCCAGTTCCAGATTCAGCTCGATCCGGAGCGTCTAGCCGCGCGAAAGATCAGTCTCGACGAAGTGCTTCACGCCGTCGAGGAATCGAACATGAACGCCTCGGGCGGAATCGTGGCCCAGGGGCAAATCGAGTGGACCGTGCGCGCAGTGGGCCGGGCCACTAGCGTTGACGACCTGCGGCGCACCGTCGTGACGGTCCGCGGCGAAGTGCCGGTTTTGCTCGGTGATGTCGCCGACGTCGTTGAAGCGGCTGCGGTACGACGTGGCGTGGCCCACCGACTGAAAGGTGAAGTAGTCAGCGCTCGCGTCACCAAACAGTTTGGCGCTGACACGGTGGAAGTCGCCGCAGGTATTCGAGCTGCCGTGGACGATATCCGTCGAAGCTTGCCCAAGGGTGTGCAGCTGCGGATCGTCTACGACCAGTCCGTGCTCGTCAACGCGGCCCTCAGCGGCGTCGGCCGAGCGGTGATGCTCGGCGGTGTGTTCGTCGTGTTGGTGATCGTGTTCCTGCTTGGCAACGTGCGAGCGGCACTGCTCGTCACGCTCACCATTCCACTGTCGATTGCTCTGTCGGGATTACTGCTCAAGCCAATGAATGTGGGCTTGAACACCATGACGCTGGGCGGTCTCGCCATCGCGGTCGGCCTGCTTGTGGATGCGGCGATCATCATGGTCGAAAACATTCTGCATCGCCTGGGTGGCGCCGCGACTCGCACCGATCGTCGAACCCGCGCTGTGGCTGCCGCCATCGAAGTCGCGAAGCCGATTGTGTTCGCCACGCTCATCGTGATTGTCGTGTTCCTGCCGCTCTTCGGCATGAGCGGCATCGAGGGGCGGATGTATCAGCCCCTGGCGGCTGCGGTGATCGCCGCCATGGCCGCCGCGCTGCTGCTCGCCTTGACCCTGGTGCCGGTTGCTGCAGGTACCTTCTTACGACCGTCTGCGTCCGGGCATGACGATGACGTAGCGTTGCTACGGCTGATCAAACGGATGTACGCGCCGCTCCTCGACCGTTGTTTGCGTCGGCCTGGCCGGGTCGCACTGCTGACAGTGCTGCTCGGAGGACCAGCCATCGGCCTCGCAGTCCTCGTTGGCAGCGACTTCATGCCCGCGCTCGACGAGGGGGCGTTCCTTCTGCAGACCATTTTGCCGGCGGAAGCCTCTCTGGAAGAAGTCGACCGTTTGAATCATCGGGTCGAAGACGTGCTGCGCGAGGTGCCCGAGGTCGAGGACGTGATTCGACGGACAGGCCGGGCGGAGCGCACCGAAGATCCAATGCCGCACACGGTGTCGGACGTTCTCGTGGCACTGAAGACGGAACGAAGCCGGGACCTGGCGGCCATTGAGAGTGACATGCGCGAGCGGCTCGAAGGCCTGCCCGGGATCGCAGTCCTGTTCACCACTCCGCTTGGGATGCGTATCGACGAGGGACTTGGCGGGACGCCGGCCGATCTCTCGGTTCGAATCTTTGGACCCGACCTGGCCACGCTGAGCGAACTTGCCGAGCAGGCGGAACAGCTGCTCGGCGGCGTCGAGGGGATCACTGACCTCAGAGCGGAAGAATTGACGGGCTTGCCGCAGCTGCAGGTCGCGGTCAACCGAGAAGCAACAGCAAGAGTTGGCTTGGCGCCCGGAGACGTCATACGAGCGGTGCGGATCGGTTTGGTTGGTGAAGAGTCGTCTCCGATCTGGGTCGGCCAACGGCGATTCGACCTTGTCGTGAGGCTCCGGGACGATCGTCGCGACAACCTCAACGCAATCCGGACGATGCTGATCGATGGGCACGACGGTACGAAGATCCCCCTGGGACAGCTCGCCACCATCAGCCAGACCTTCGGGCCGGCGGCGATCAGACGGGAAGCCGGGACGAGGAGGATCGCCGTCGAGGCCTCGGTGGTCGGACGGGATCTGGGCAGTGACGGTCGCGGTGCGGGGGCCCTTCGAGATTAGGGCGAGCTCGCCGAACCAGTCGCCCGGCCCGAGCGTGTTGATCGTCTCTCCACCGCGGCTGACCGTGGCACCGCCGGTTTCGATGAGGAAGAAACCGTGGCCCTCCTGCCCCTCGACGGCCACGTCATCGC
>JALDXK010000187.1:0-10071 GCA_032155105.1 Acidobacteriota bacterium | reverse complement strand
TGAAGGGCATCATCGAGAAGTTCGGCGGCAGCTGGAACGGCTACACCTGGATCGACCAGACGACGTACCTGGAGACCGCGTCGAAGGACGCGTTGGACCGGATGCTGTTCATCGAGGCCGAGCGCATGGACGCGTGCCTCTACGACCCGGCCGACTGCGAATCCGAGCGCACGGTGATCATCTCCGAGCTGCAGGGCGGCGAGAACGACCCCGAGCAGCTGCTCGACATCGAAGTGACGGCGGCCGCATTCAAGGTGCACCCGTATCACCATCCCACCATCGGCTGGCTCTCCGACCTGGAGACGATGACGCGCGATGATCTCTACGGGCACTATCGCAAGTACTACGTGCCCTCGAACGCCACGCTCGTGGTCGTCGGCGACGTCGACGCCGGCGATGTGCTCAAGAAGGTCGAGAAGCAGTTCGGCGCCATCGCCCCCGGCTCGCGGCCGGCGCGAGTGCGGCAGCGTGAACCCGAGCAGCAGGCGGAGCGCCGCGTGGTGTTGCGCAAGGAAGGCACCACCGCCTACTGGAAGGCCGTGTTCCACGCGCCGGCGTTCCAGGACGAGTCGTTCTTCCCGCTGCTCGTGGCCGACGCGGTGCTCAATGGTGCCGCCGGCCTCAACATCTGGTCGATGGGCGGCGTGTCGCGGCCGCAGCGCAGCGCGCGGCTGTATCGCGCGCTCGTCGACAAGGGACTGGCCTCGAGCGTCGGCGGCGCGCTGATGCCCACCGAGCATCCCTACCTGTATTCGATCAACGCGAGCGTCGCCGACGGGCAAAGCGTGGCCGCGGTGGAGGAGGCGGTGCTCGGTGAAATCGACCGGTTGTGCACCGGCGGCATCACGGACGCGGAGCTGGCGAAGGTCAACGCGCAGCTGCGCGCCCGGTTCGTCTACGACGCCGACAGCGTGACCGACATCGCCCACCAGCTTGGCTACTTCGAGACGATTGCGTCGTGGCGTTCCTACGAGACGCTCAAGCCGCGCCTCGAGGCCGTGACCGCCGAGGCGGTGCATGCCGCGGCCTCGAAATACTTCTCACCGTCGAACCGCACGATTGGGTGGTTCGACCCTTTGATTCGCTGACGTTCGGGTCCCACCCGGACGTCGGCTCGCTCACGGCCTAACGGGCCGAGGGCAGCAGATCACGGTATTTCGTGAGTTTGGGCGTCCGGCTCACGATTGATCGCCTAGTTTCGCGATCAGCCGCAGGCACGACCTCTGCAGCACATCACCCTGCGGCTACCCGGTCGTGGTGGCCCAGGAGGATTTCCATGCAGAAAAGCTGGCTGACGTTCGTCGCGGCACTGGCGGTCGCCGGCGCAGCAACCGTCCTCGCGGGCGGTCAGGAGAAGCCCAAGGTCCAGGTCGCCATCCCGAATCCCGGCGTGCCTGAAGTCATGACGATTGAGGGCAAGTTCGTCCGCGCTGCCTACAACAACGAAGGTTACGTGATCATTGGTTACCAGGTCGCCAACCGCTCGATTGGCGATGAGTGGATGATGCTCGACCTGGGTACGACCCTTCGCGATGGCGTGCCCGAGTACAAGCTCAAGCGCGAGGCGCTGTCGGTGGACATTCCGTCCGGCAAGAACATTCCGCTGGCCACGGTCGAGGAATACCGCAAGGCGAACCTGCAGGCGCTCGAGGCCCGCGCACGCGTGCAGCGCGATTCGATTAACTACTTCCCGCCGATGGCGACGCAGGCGTGCCGCATCGGGTTCTTCGCCGAGCTGGGCAGCCCGGCATTGCCGTGGGACGAGGTCGCTGTGTCGAACCGGCGCGGCTGCATGGGCCGGCTGTTCTTCCAGATCCCCGGCGGAATCGTACATGGGCAGTACTTCCTCAACGTGAAGTTCGAGAAGTCGCTGATCCGCGTGCCCTTCCGCATCCTCACCGAAGAGGAAGAGCGCCTCCTTGGCGACAACTACGGCGACATCCGCAGGCAGGTCCAGGATGCGTTCCGGCCGAAGAAGAAATAAGCGGCGATGGCGTTCACGGTAGTCAACACCGTCCGCGGGACGAAGGAAGACATTCCGGTGGTGATCATGGACGTGCAGCGCCTGGGTATCGAGTCGGTACGCACCCAGCCCGGCTTCAGGCAGGCCCGGTTGATGGTGGCCGAGGACGACACCGAGGCCGTGCTGGTGATGGAATGGGAGAGCCGGGACCACTTTGTGGCCTACCGGCAGACGGAAATGGGTCGGCGCCTGGTAGACACCGCCTTGCGCCTGCACCCCCACATCTCGTTCTACGAGGTGATCGCCTCGTTCGACGCGGAACCAGCCACGTGACATAAGATCGTGGCGTGCCCGGACTGAATCCCAAGCGGGTGGTGCTCGACAACGGCATCACCGTGCTGGTCAAATCCAATCACACCACGCCGGCCGTCAGCATGCTGGTCGGCGTGCGGACTGGCGCCTTCAGCGACCCGCCCGACCGCGACGGCACGGCCGCGCTGTGCGCGCGAGTGCTCGACCGCGGCACTGCCAAGCGATCCGCGGACGTCATTGCCGACGACCTCGACGGCCGCGGCGCCTCGCTGTCGGTGGCTGCCGGCCGCCACCAGATGGCGCTGGCGGCGACCTGCCTGGCCGACGATTTCGAGCCGGTGCTTGCGTTGGTGGCCGACGTCGCGAGGCAGCCCGCGTTCAGCGATGCCGAAATCGCGACGCGGCGCGAGACGCTGATCACCTCCATCCGCCAGGAAGAAGACAACCCGGCGAGCATGGCGGGCGACGCGTTTGCGAAGGCGCTCTACGGCGAGCATCCGTACGCGCGCAAGGTGCGCGGCACCGTGCCGGCAATCGAGACCATCCGCCGCCAGGATCTCGTCCGCTTCCATCAAAAGGGCTTCGACCCGCCGATCATGACCGTCGTCGTGGTGGGCGACATCATCGAAGAGTTTGCCGTGGCGGCGATCGCCAAGCTGTTCGGCGCGTGGACGTCCGCCTCCGCCAAGACTCCGGCGGGACAGGCTCCCGTCGTGCACGTGCCGGATCCGGTGGCCGCCGCCGAGCGCAGGCTCGTGGCCGTGCCGATGATGAACAAGTCACAGGCCGACGTGGTGTATGGGTTCGTCGGCATCAGGCGATCGGATCCCGACTTCACCGCGATGTCGGTGATGAACAACGCACTCGGCCAGTACGCGATCGGCGGCCGGCTCGGCGACAGCATCCGCGAGCGGCAGGGGATGGCGTATTACGTCTACAGCGCGCTGGACGCGACGTTCGGTCCGGGACCCTTCGCGATTCGCGCCGGCGTCGCCGCCGCGAACGTCGAGCGCACAATCGCCTCGATCGACGAGGAGCTGAAGCTGGTGCTCGACAGGGGGTTCACCGCGCAGGAGATCGATGAGTCGAAGAGTTACATGATCGGCTCGCTGCCGCGCCAGCTCGAGACCAATGCGGCGATCGCGTCGTTCCTGCTCAGCGTGGAGACCTTCGGGCTTGGCCTCGATTACGACGAGCGGCTGCCCGCGCTGATTGGCGCGGTCACGAGAGACACCGCCGACGCGGCGGCGCGGCGGCTGCTCAACCCCGCGAAGGCGACGATCGCGGTCGCCGGACCATGGACTCCGACTTCGCTCGCCGCGGCTCCGCCGAGCTCCGTCGCGACAGGTCCGCCTTCGCTAGCCGCACCTCAGCCAACTCCGCACGCGGTCGAGGAAGCGGCGACGAGCGCCGGTCCTGCCCACCGAAGCGCGGAGCCTCAGGGCGGGCCTACGTCGCCGCCAGAGGTGCTCACGGACCCGGTGATCGCAGACGCGCATCAAGGCGGCGAGGACACGGTCCCAGACCCCGAGTCGCCGGTCGAGGCCCAAGCGAAACCACCGACGTCGTGACGCGTGCAGTGTTCTTCGACGTCGACTTCACGCTGATCTATCCGGGACCGACCTTCCAGGCGGAGGGCTATCGGCGCGCCTGCGCCGCGCAGGGGATTGCGGTTGATCCGGCCAGGTTCGACGCCGCGACGGCGGCTTCGTCCTTCATCCTCGACGAGGTCGAGGAGCAGATCTATTCCCACGACCTGTTCGTCCACTACACCGCGTCGATCATCGAGCACATGGGCGGGCGCGGCGAGAAAGTGATCGAGGTGGCGCGGGCGATCTACGATCAATGGTCCGTGAACCATCACTTCGAGATGTACGACGATGTGGCACCGACCCTGACGCGGTTGAGCGAACAGGGGCTGATCGTGGGGGCGATTTCGAATTCGCATCGCAGCCTCGACGCGTTCTGCGAGCACTTTGCGCTGCGCGCGCTGATCACCGTGTCGGTATCGTCGGCGCAGCACGGCTACATGAAGCCGCACCGCAGCATCTTCGACTCGGCGCTGGCCAAGGCGGGCGTCGGCGCCGCCGAGGCGATGATGGTGGGCGACAGCCTGAAGCACGACATCGAAGGCGCGCTGGCGGCAGGGATGCGCGCGGTGCTGTTGCGGCGCTCCGGTGAAATCCCAGCCGGGCTGCCGGCGGACCTGCGTGTGATCCGGACGTTGACGGAGCTGCCTTCCATGCTCACTGTCGCTCGTCCATCCGCCTGAAGGCGGACACCACCATGACCATCGAGATCCGGGATCTCACCACCATCGACGAGTTCCGCCAGGTCGTCGAGCTCGAGCAGGCGATCTGGGGCTATACCGACCTGGGCGACATCGTCACGGTGCCGGTGTTCATCTTCACGGTGCATCGCGGCGCCACGCTCGTCGGCGCGTTCGCTCCTTCGACTCCGCCGGCTCCGAGCCACGGCCCGGAACCGGCATCGCTCACCGGACCGATGGTGGGCTTCGCCTACGGCGTGGTTGGCTTGAAGGCTGGCCGTCCGATGCAGTGGTCGCACATGGCCGGTGTGCTGCCGGAGTTTCGCGGTGGGCTCGGCTACCGGCTGAAGCTGGCCCAACGGGAACGCGTCCTCGCGCAGGGACTCGACCTGATCGAGTGGACGTTCGATCCGCTACAGGCCATGAACGCGCATTTCAATTTCGCGAAGCTCGGCTGCGTGTCTGATGAATACGCGGTGAATTTCTACGGCGAATCGACGAGCGCCCTGCATCGCGGCACGCCGACGGATCGGCTGGTAGCCAGCTGGCGAATCACGGAGCCGCACGTCGTGCGGCGAATCGAGCAGTCAGCGGCGCTGCGCGCCCGCGCGCACGAGGTGTCCGAAGCGCCGGTCGTGAACCGCACCGAGCGTGATGGCGCCTGGCGGATGGTGACGGCGATCGACCTCACGCGCGACGACCGCCGCGTGTGGATCGAGATTCCGACCGGCTTCACAGACATGCAGCAGCAAGCACCCGAGCGCGCCTTGCGGTGGCGCCTCGACGTGCGGCAGATGTTCGAGGCGTATTTCGCGAAAGGGTATCGCGCGGTGGACTTCGTGCTGCAGCGCGATGCGGGACTGGGGCGCTACCTGCTGGCTAAATCTGAAATCTAAAATCTGAGATCTGACATCGGAACGCTAGCCCGGGGGCCAGGCTAACGATCGGCCGCCCAACACGTGCAAGTGGACGTGAAACACCGTCTGCCCCGCCTGCGCGTTGCAGTTGAAGACCGTGCGGTAGCCAGCGCCGTCATGGCCCTTCTGCCTGGCAATATCCGCCGCGGCGCGGACCATCGCTCCCACCAGCCCGTCGTCGCCAGCCGTGAGATCGTTCAGCGTCGCGATGTGTTTTTTCGGCACCACCAGGACGTGCATCGGCGCCTGCGGGTTGATGTCGGCGAACGCGAACAGGCGATCGTCCTCGTAGACTTTCGTCGACGGGATTTCGCCCGCGATGATCTTGCAGAACAGACAGGCCACAGATAAACACCGATTAGAACACAGATTATCCGGTGATCTTCCGTTCGATGAGCGCCACGCGCGGGATTCGCTGCAGGTCGGTGCTGATGCGCGTGAGCGTCAGCGACGGAAACTCTGAGACGAGTTTGGCGAGCGCGCCGGCCTGTGTGTGACCAATCTCCAAGAACAGCGTGCCGCCTGGCTTCAGCCGCTCGGCGCTCGAGTCGACGATTTGCCGGATGTCGCGCAGCCCATCCTCGCCGGCCTGCAGCGCCGTGGCCGGCTCGTACTCGCGCACTTCGGGCGCCAGCTCTTCGTACTCGGCCTCGGTCACGTAGGGCGGATTCGCCAGGATGAAATCGAACGGACCAGTCGTGCCCGTCAGGTACGCGCACTCGATGAACTCGATCCGCGGCGCTACGCCGATGCGTCCGGCATTGCGGCGCGCCACCTCCAGCGCCGGCCTCGAAATGTCGGTGGCCACCACGTGCACGTGTGGGCGTTCGGCCGCCACCGACACGGCGATGCAGCCTGAGCCTGTGCCGATATCGGCAACGCGCCGCGGCAGCGCCGGCGCATCGATCGGCAACAGCGCGAGCAGTTCTTCCAGGATCAGCTCGGTCTCCGGCCGCGGGATCAGCACCTCGGGCGTGACCTCGAAGTCGCGGCTCCAGAACTCCTGCAGGCCCCTGATATAGGCGGCCGGCTCGCGGCGGGCGCGCCGCTCGATCAGCGCGGCGAAAGCCTCCTCAAACCCTTCGGGCGGTGGCTCCTCCTGCCGCAGCAGCATGTCGGCGCGGCTCCAGCTGAGCACGTGCCGTGCAAGCAGGTTGGTGTCGAGCACCGCTTCGTTGGCATCCACCCCGGCGGCGGTGAGACGGGCGCGTGCGGCGAGGAGCCGTTGTCGGAGAGTCATCGATTCGTGGGCCTAGTCTATCCGTGGTGCGTCGCGTGACATTCGGCTTCTGACATCGACACCATGGACAGAAAATGAAGGTGTCTCAGGATCAGTTGAACGCCTTGATCAGACATGACATGACACCATGATCGACCCGTTTGTCACGGCGTTGTCGTGCGGTGCTCTCGCGACCAGTCACGCACCAGCAAGAATGTTCGTCGCCTTTCATAACCGTATAACTCTTACACCGACACAGCGTCACATCTGCGCCTTTGATCAACGCGCGATGTTCGATCGTCCGCTGATTTCATGAAGATCGTCGTGCGTCCGCTGTTGTGGCACCGTGCTTGCTCTGGGATCGGCATCGCCCGTTAGTACTCCCCAAGTTAGCGGTTCTGCATACGGCCCTCCCCACCTTGGCTGACCGCGTTGCATTACATGAAGGAAGAGGAAGGTCCTTGAAACGTCTCACTACCGTCTTGTTCGCCATTGCATTCACCGCCGGCATCGGGGCCGGCAGGGCCTCCGCCTCGCCAACGATGATCAGACTCGGCTATGCGGACTGTGCATCCTGCCACGTATCGCCGCAAGGCGCCGGGCTTCTCACGACATACGGGAAGGGCGTTGACGAGGCTCAGAGCCTGCGCGCTCGTGAAATATCGCCAAGCGAGGCTCCGCCGCGCCGCTTGATGTTCGACTTTAGATTCGTGGCCGCGCCACAGCTCACGCGCATGCTCGAGCAGTCCACCGACGTGAAGACGTCGCCCATCTCGGTGATGCTGCGCAGCGCCGTCCAGTTGAACCGGCAGCATCGCGTCAGTTACACGATGGGTCTGGAAGGCACGCTGCTCTCGCCCACATCGACGGCCGGCGCGTCCGCGAAGGTCGTGGTGCCCAGGGCGATGTATGAGTACCGGCCCAAGGAAGGCATCGAGCTTGCGGTCGGCCGCGACCTGCTGCCCACCGGTATCGGCCTGCCGGAGCCGCAGACCTTCATGCGCAACGGCGTCGACTCGCGCGACTCGCGGTATCCCACCCAGGTCAAGGCCTTCCTCTGGAGCAAGCGGCTGCAGATCACGCCGTACGTGTTCGGGCCCGGCGGTGATGAAGTGCGCGCCGCGCGTCAGTACGGCGGCGGCGTCGTCGGCGGCGTCGATGTGTGGAACAATCGGGCGGTCGTCGGGCTGACGACGCGGATGTCGTCGAGCGAGACGATCGACCGGCGCAGCGTCGGCGCGTTTGCGCGGCTCGGTTTCGGCAAGTGGGGCATCCTTGCCGAGCATGACCTGACCTCGCGTGCCGCGATCACGGAAACCATCATCGACCCCATCACCACCCCCGAAACCCGCCACCTCGCCGGCCACACGCAAGTGTTCTTCGCGCCGAAGGAATGGCTGGTCACGTCGCTCGCGGCCGAGCACCTCGTGATCGAAGGCCTCACGAATCCGGTGCACACCTATCGATTCACGCCGGCGGTACAGACCCGGCTCTCCGACAGCCTGACGCTCATCTTCAACATGCGCGACGTCTTCGTTGACGCATCAACGGCACGGTCGCGCACCTTCACCGTGCAGGTGGCAGTGAAGTCTATCCAGTAGGTTGCCCTCAAGTCGTCGTTCAACGTCAACACTGAACAAGGAAGTGGAATATGCAGACTAAGATTCTTCGCGTAGCTGTTTGTGTGCTCGCCGCCATGGTGGGCCTGACCGGGATCGCCAGCGCCAACGAGAAGTACCAGGTGTCGCGTGGGGAGGTCGTGGTGGTGTGCCCGCTGACCGTCGGCGGTGGATTCGAAGCCAAGACCCAGGCGGTCACCGGCGAGGTCGCGCTCGCCACGGCCGCCCAGCCGGGCGCGGTCAACGGGTCGCTATCGGTGGACCTGCGCACGCTGAAGACCGGCATTGGCCTTCGCGATCGACACCTGAAGGACACCTACCTCGAGGTCCCCAAGGGCCCGGAGTTCGAGAAGGCCACCATCGAGGACATTCAGATCGACAAGCTCGATGGCAAGGGGACGTTCAAGGGCACGCTGGTGCTTCACGGTGAACGCCGGCCGGTCTCCGGTTCGGCGACGCTCGAGCGCCGCGATGGCGGCTACACCGTGCAGGCCGAGTTCCCGGTGCGCGTGTCGGAGTACAACATCACCAAGCCCACCTACCTGGGCGTCGGCGTGCAGGATGAAGTGCGGATCAAGGTTGCGCTGACCGTGCAGTCGGCCACCACCGTCGCGTCCCTACGGAACTAGGTCGTCCACACCTGGGCAGCCCCGTTCACCGGGGCTGCCTAGCCCACCCCAGTTTGCGTGGCCTCGCGCAGTTTCTCCGCGGTGTAGAACGTGGTGAGCGCCCCGATCAGCTCGTCGAGATTGCCGTCGAGCACACCCTGCAACTGGTGGGTCGTGAAGTTGATGCGGTGATCGGTGACGCGGCTTTGCGGAAAATTGTAGGTCCGGATCTTCTCCGATCGATCGCCGCTGCCGACCTGCCCTTTGCGCTCCTTGGCGATCGCGTCGTTCTGTTTCTGCAGCTCCGCCTCGTAGAGGCGCGAGCGCAGCACCTTCATCGCCTTGGCGCGGTTCTTCACCTGCGATTTCTCGTCCTGCTGCGACACCACGAGGCCGGTGGGCAGGTGCGTGATGCGCACGGCGGAGTAGGTGGTGTTGACGCTCTGGCCGCCGGGTCCGCTCGAACAGAACGTATCGATGCGGATGTCCTTGTCATTGATCTGGATGTCGATCTCGTCGGCTTCCGGCAGCACCGCCACCGTGGCGGCGGAGGTGTGGATCCGGCCGCTGGCCTCCGTCGCGGGCACTCGCTGCACGCGGTGCACGCCGCTTTCGTATTTCAGCCGGCTGTAAGCGCCCTTGCCTTCGATGCTGACGACCACGTCCTTGATGCCGCCCTGGCCGGCTTCGCTGAGCGACATCCGCTCCACCCTCCACCGCTGGCGCGCGGCGTAGCGCGGGTAGCAGCGATAGAGATCGCCGGCGAACAAGGCGGCCTCTTCGCCGCCGGTGCCGGCGCGGATCTCGAGCATGACGTTGCGCTCGTCGTTGGGATCCTTCGGGATCAGCAGCACCTTGAGCTCGTCCGACAGCCGTTCCTTGCGGACGTTGAGATCGTTCAGTTCCTCGAGGGCGAGATCGCGCATCTCCGGGTCGCCGCCCTTGACGAGGTCCTCGTTGTCGGCGATGTCCTTCAGGACCGACTGGTACTGCCGGTATGCCTGGACGAGCTCCTCGATCTCGGCGAGCGCCTTGGACTGCTTGCGATACTCGTTGGGATCGCTCTGGACGTGCGATGTCCCAAGCGACGCGGTCAACTCTTCGTACTTCGCCTCGATGGAGGCAAGCTTGTCAAACATTCAGATCTCGCTCTGGCGGGGGGGG
>JALDXK010000186.1:0-10078 GCA_032155105.1 Acidobacteriota bacterium | reverse complement strand
GGCGACCGGGAGCCGGGAGCCCGTGACGACTGCGCTCCAGGCCTACGCGGACCGCGGCGTGTTTCGCGGCTTTCGCGCCACGCCCGCATCACGCGGCCGCATCGCACACCACTTCCTGTGGTTGACGCGTAAGCCGATGACGTCAGTGCTGGATCTGCGCCGCCGTACCCTTTCGTTCCCTTCGCTGTTGCCCCGCCTCGACAAGCGGACGGCAGCGGAACTCACGGCGATCGTCACGTCGCGCACCGGGCGGGACGTGCCGCAACACAAACGCCTGGATGGCCGCCGCGCGCGATTGACGAGCGCGCTGCGACAGGGCGACTTTTCGGTGACGATCGAAATCCGCGGACAGAATCACGCCTACGCGGTCCGACATGCGCTGAACGTGATCAACGAGCTGTTCGTGATGCTCCACGAACGGCATCCCGAATATCTCGTCGAACACTTCGGCATCTCGACGGAATAGGCGTTCCGATCGCAGATAGCAGATTTCAGATTTTAGATTGATTGCCGATTGCTCATTGCTGATCTAGTCGAGGCCGACGATCAACAGCGTCTGATCGTCATCGGGCTCGTGGCCACCGGCGAAGGCGTCGAGCTCGGCGACGATCGCCGCGGCCACGTCCGCCGGGGCGCGAGTGCCCGAGCGCTGCAGTGCCGCCGCCAGGCGATCGAGATCGAACATCGCGCCGTCGGCGGCTTGGCGATCGGTGATGCCATCGGTGAAGAACGCGAGACGGTCGCCGGCTGCGAGGGTGTGCTCCACGCACGGCACCTCGCCAAGCTCCTGCCACAAGACGCACAACGACGTGTCGCCGGGAAGCGTGGTCACCTCGGTCCCGCGGCACAGCAGCGGCAATGGATGACCCGCCGACGACAACCGCAGCGTGCGGCGCGAGGCATCGAGCACACCGTACAACGCGGTGGCATACATCGGCGTCTCCCACAGGAAACGGAAATGGCGGTTGAGGTAGTGCAGCACCGCCGGCGGATCGTCGGCCGTGCCCGGGTAGGTGTGTACGACCGCGCGGATCATCGCCATCACGATCGCCGCGGGCGCGCCGTGGCCCGAGACATCGGTGACGAGAATGCCGAAACGACCCTCGCCAAGCGGCAGCACGTCGTAGTAGTCGCCGCCGGCATAGCGACTGGTCTGGTAGAAGGTGCCGAAGCCGACCGACGCGTGGACCGGCATCGCCGGCGGCAGGATCAGCTGCTGCATGCGTCCGGCGCTGGCCAGCTCGCGATCCAGCCGGTCGCGGCTCTGCCGCAGCGCGCGTTCGAGGTGCAGCCGCGACAGGTGCACGCCGACCCGCGCCAGCACTTCCTCGGCCTGGATCGGCTTGGTGATGTAGTCGATGGCGCCGAGCTCGAGCCCCGAGACCTTGTCGGCGACCTCGCCGCGCGCCGACAGGAAGATCACCGCCGCGTCGCGCGTGCCCGGCTCGGACTTGATGGCCCGGCACACGTCGAAGCCGTCCATGCCCGGCATCATGACGTCGAGGAGGATCAGGTCCGGTTTCGCCTTGCGGGCAATCTCGAGCGCGGACGCGCCGTCGCGAGCGGCGAGGATGCGATGCCCACCGGGGTTGAGCGTGCGTACCAGCACCTGCAAGTTGGTGGCGCTGTCGTCGACGACGAGAATGGTCGACGGCGGCGCAATAGCGTGCGCCGTCTCAATCGGCACGCGTGGATCCCTGCTCGGCCGCCAGCGAATCCGCCAGCTCGTGCACGCCGGCGAAATCGAACTCGGTAGCCAGCCTGGCGAGCCGGCGGCCGAGCGCGGCATCGGTCTCGTCGCCGGCCGAGAGCTCATTGGCGATCGCATGAAGATCGGTGACCGCGCCGATCGACACCGCCTCGCGTAACCGCGAGGCGAGGGCCGCGTGCCGTGGTGCCACGAGCGCCGGCTCCGGTTGGACCGCGTCGTCGCCACCCCAGACGAACGCGACGCCCAGGTGCGTTTGCAGCGCGCCGAACAACGCTTCGGCGCGCACCGGCTTCGGCAAGTAGGCCGCGCACCCGGCATCGCGCGCGGCTTGCCGGGTGTCGCCGAAGGCGCTTGCCGTCACGGCGATCACGGGAATCGTCGCGGTGGCGTCATCGGCGATGATGCGGCGCGTGGCGGTAAAGCCGTCGAGGTCCGCCATCTTCACGTCCATGAAAATCACGTCCGGCCGGTGCCGCCGCGCCAGTTCGATGCCCTCGAGACCGCCGGTGGCGGTGATCACCTGCAACCCCGCGCTTTCGAGCAGGCTGGCGAGAATGCGGCGGCTCACGGTGCTGTCGTCCACCACGAGTGCGGTGACGTGCTGCCCCGACGCGAGCCGCGCGTGCAGCGTCGGGTGCGCCGCATCGTCGGCGTCCGACAAGGGATCGGCGTCGAGCGCCACGAGCGGCAGCGTGAAGAAAAAGCGGCTGCCCTCACCGGGGGTGCTCTCGACGTTGAGGTCGGAGCCCATCGCGTTCAACAGGTGCCGGCTGATGGTGAGGCCGAGGCCGGTCCCTCCGACCGAGGCGCCGACCTTGGTCTGCGTGAAGGCATCGAAGATCTCGGCCAGTTCCTCCGGCTCGATACCCATGCCCGTGTCGCTGACCGCAAACGACAGCAGGCCCTCCTCGGCCGCAAAGATGTCGAGCCGCACTTCACCCCTGGTGGTGAACTTGATCGCGTTGCCGATCAGGTTCAGCAGGATCTGCCGCAGGTGGCGGCCGTCGAGCGCCACCCGGCGCGGCACCTCCGGGGCGATGGCCATGCTGAGGAACAAGCCCTTGCGCCGCGCGCTCTCGGCCACCACGTGCTGCAGATCGGTGGTCAACTGCACGAGGTCGGTGGCGGTCTGCTCGATGTCGATGCGTCCGGCTTCGATCTTCGAGAGGTCGAGTACGTCGTTGATCAGATCGAGCAGGTGCGAACCGCATTTCGAGATCGCATCGAGCGCTTCGCGCTGCGCGCCGTTGAGGCCGCGATCGCGCTGCAGCAGCTGCGCATAGCCGATCACGCCGTTGAGCGGCGTGCGCAGCTCGTGGCTCATGTTGGCGAGGAACTCGCTCTTGGCGCGGGTGGCGGCCTCGGCCACGTCCCTCGCGCGCTCGAGCGCCTCATCGCGCTCGAGCCGGTCCGAGATGTCGCGCAGGAACGCCCCGAAGAAATAGCCGGTGTCGCGGCGCATCGGCGGGGTGATGGTGATCTCGATCGGGAACTCGCGGCCGTCGCGATGCAGGCCCCTGAGCTCGAGCCGGCGGTTCACGACCGGCGCCTCACCGGTGGTGAGGAACCGCGCCATGCCGCGGTTGTGCGCGTCGCGAAACGCCGGCGGGATGATCGTCTCTGCCAGGTTGCGACCGATCGCCTCGCCCCGCGTCCATCCGAACGTCTGCTCCGCCTGCGCATTCCACGCCACGATCTGGCTGGTCTCATCCATGCCGATGAAGGCGTCGTGAGCGGTGTCGAGGATCATGTGGGCGCGCGCGTCGCTGGCGGCCACCTGGCTAAGGGCGGCGCGGCGCTGTTCGTCCGCGATGGCCACGGCGATCAGGTTCGCGGTCGACACCGCGAAGTTCTGCTCGTCGACGGTCCATACTCTGCCGCCGCCGACCTGCTCGACGCACAGCACGCCGCTGACCATCTCGGCGCGCCGCAACGGCACGTCGAGCATCGACCAGATGTCGTTCGGCTCGAGGTACGAGGAGAGGAACTCCGCGGTGCGCCGGTCCGTCCGCGCGTCGTGCGCGGCGATCACGCGGTCGCGCTCAATGGCCTCGAAGTAGAGCGGAAACGTCTCGCGCTGCAGCCGTGCGCCGCGCTCGTGCCGCTTCGGCGAGTGCAAGAACAGCCCCACGCAGTCGATCACCTGGCGGTCGGCGTCGAAGCGCCACATGCTGACGCGCTCGGCCTTCAGCGTCTCGGCCGCCATCTCGAGAATGCCCTGCAGGCGATGCTCGAAGGTGTCGTTGGGATCGACGTGCCGGGCCGTCAGCTCGGTGAGGGCGCGGCTTTGCGCCGCCAGCCGCTGCTCGCTCGCCTCGAGGGCGCGCTTGGCGGCCAGCTCCTGATCGATGTCTTCGAAGACGGTGAGGACCGCGGGCTCGTCGTTCCACGTGATCATGCGCGCCGAGGCGCGGGCCCAGAACGTCGTGCCGTCCGGCCGTTTCAAGTGCAACAGCTGATCGTCGGCGCGGCCCTCGCGCTCGAGACCTTCGCGCAGCCGCTCGCGGTGGGAAATGTCGTAGTAATAGTCGTAGGTCTTCAGCCCGATCGATTCGGCATGCGAAATGCCGAACATCTCCGACGTTCGTTTGTTGATCGCGACCACGGAGTGGTCACGTAACCGGCTGATCACTGCCGGAACCGGGCTGATGTCGAAAAGCTGCTCGAAAGGATCAGGCGGCATCGCTTGCTGCGGTACCAATAGATTACTTCGTCTGGCACGCTCGATGCTTCGGTGCTTACGGGGGTACGTGTCCATGATTCGAACGTTGTTCAGGCTGCTGCTGGTGGTCGTGATACTCGTCGCGGCCGCAGCGTTTTTCTTCGGATATCGGTTCGCCGACAACGGCGTCGAAACGCCGGTGTCTGCGCGACAGACACTGCCGGCAGTCGACACCGAAAAAGCTCGTCAGACCGGCGCCAAAATTGGGGAAACCGTTGCCACAGGCGCGGCGGAGGCGCAACAGGCGCTCAACGACGGCGCGCTGACCACGAAGATCAAGTCGAAGATGGCGCTGGACGATACCGTCAAGGCTTTGTCGATCGACGTGGACACCAGGCACGGCGCGGTGACGCTGTCGGGATCGGTCCATTCGGAAGCCGAGCGCGCCAGGGCCTTGCAGCTCGCGCGCGAAACCGCGGGCGTGACGACCGTGCACGATCGGCTGGTCGTGCGCTAGCCGGCTCCACACTGGATCGCGGCCGTCGGGGCGTCTGCCGCGATCCATTTACACGGACGTTACCGAACGGCGCCCACGCCCCGCCACCGCCCGGCTACGAATCATTCCGTAATTCGATGGGTGGGCTTCAGAAATTCTGACAGTCTGGACGCTGGATTTCCCTGAGGCTGTGGCAAGATTGCCCTGCCTCCCCAGGGCACAAATGAAGGCACAATCCATCGCCGACCGTCACGGGGTCATGACCTCGGATACCGGCGCCGCGCCCCGCCTAACGCTGTTCGCGGCGGGCCCGCCGGCGCTTTTCGATCGTGTCGCTGCGCTCGTCACAACGAAGTTTGCCGCTCAGTTGCTGCTCGTGTTCGTGGCCTATTACGTTGCGGGCAAACTCGGACAGGCCACCACCAACATTCGCAGCGGCAACATCGGCCCGGTGTGGCCGGCCTTCGGCATCGCGCTTGCCAGCGTACTGGCATTCGGCAACCGCGTCTGGCCTGCCGTCACGGCGAGCGCATTTGTCATCGCCTTCCAGAGCCCGGTCTACGTGTTCGCCGCGGTCGGCCAGGCGTTGGGCGCCACCATCGCCGTCGTCAGCGGCGCCACGATCCTGCGCCGGATGCCTGGTTTCGATCCGTCGATCGTCCGCCTGCGCGACGCGTTAGCGTTCATTGCTTATGGCGCGTTCGGCAGCGCGACGGTGAGCGCGACGATCGGCCTCGCGTCCTTGTACTTCGCCGGCGCAACTGCCTATTCCGGCCTCGGCGCGGCGTGGCTGATTTACTGGCTGGGCGACGCCACCGGTGCGCTGCTCATCACGCCGCTGGTGTTCACGCTGCCGTCGGCGCTCCGCTTTTCGTCGACGCGTCGGGCGGTCGAGTACGCGGGGCTGATGGCCCTGCTCACCGGCCTGTGTATCCTGATTTTCAGCATCACGCCGTTTGGCGTCTTCGAATCGCGCCTGATGATGTTCGCGGTGTTGCCGTTCGTGATGTGGGCGGCGATCAACTTCGGCACCGGCGGCGCGGCGTTGTCGGTCTTCGTCATTGCCACCATCGCAACGCTGGCCACCGCGCTGGCGGCGGGCCCCTTCGCCAGCGGCTCGGCGTTCATCGGCGCCGTGCGGCTCGACCTGGTCTACAGCGTCCTCGCCATCACCGGCCTGACGCTCGCGGCGCTGATCGCGGAGCGCGAGGCTGCGCAAGCGGCGCACGAACGGCTGATCCGATCGCAGGTGGCCATGGAGGCGCGGCTGCACCTCGCCGCGATTGTCGAGTCGTCCAACGACGCGGTGCTGTCGATGTCGCTCAACGGCATCATCCTGAGCTGGAACGCCGCCGCCGAGCGCATCTTCGGCTTCACCAGGCCGGAAGCCATCGGCCGCCCGGTGTCGGTGCTGATCCCGTCGTGGCGCGGCCCGGAGGAAGGCGCGGCACTGCAACGGTTCGCCGCCGGCACGCGCCTCGAGCCGTATGAGGCGATCGGCACGACCAAGTCCGGCGCGCCACTGAACCTCTCCGTGACGGTCGCGTCACTGCGCGACGCGGATGGGACGGTCTTCGGGATCGCGACGATCCTGCGCGACATCACCGCGAACAAGCGCGCCGAGGAGGCGCTCTCGAACTTGAGCCGGCGTCTGCTCGACGCGCAGGAACAGGAGCGCCGCCGCATCGCGCGTGAGTTGCACGACGACATCAGCCAGCGGCTCGCGACGCTGGCCATCAACCTCGCCGGGTCAGACGAGCTGCAGCAGCAGGTGGCGGAGATCGCCTCAGACGTGCAGGCGCTGTCGCACCAGCTGCACTCCTCGCGCATCGAGCTGCTGG
Organism: Acidobacteriota bacterium; assembly: GCA_032155105.1. Lineage (GTDB taxonomy): Bacteria > Acidobacteriota > Vicinamibacteria > Vicinamibacterales > UBA2999 > 12-FULL-67-14b. Next base: position 3,368 of record JALDXK010000186.1, on the reverse strand, counting down.
GCATCACCGCCGCGATGCGCCACTTCTGCGCCGAGTTCGGCGAGCAGCAGAAGTGCGCGGTGGACTTCGAGGTCCGCGATCTGCCCACCAAGCTGCCGCCCGAGATCTCGCTCTGCCTGTTCCGGATCCTGCAGGAGAGCCTGCACAACGCCGCGAAACACAGCGGCGTGCGGCAGTTCCAGGTCCGGTTGTGGGGCGCGCCCGAGCTGATTCACCTCACGGTGAGCGATGGCGGGAAGGGCTTCGACGTCACGACGGCGCGCTACGGCCGCGGCATCGGCCTGGTCAGCATGGAGGAACGGCTCAAGCTGGTCGGCGGCCAGCTGGCGATCACCTCGCAGCCCCAGGACGGGGCCACGATACACGCGCGAGTCCCCTTCAGCTCTTGAACGCGGCTGACGTACTCACCGGGTGTGAGTGGCGGAATGAGCGGCGCAGAGGCGCTCGTGGGCCCCGGCACTCGCCTCGCTGCCTGAGCCCGCGGTGTAGCCGCACAGCACGTCAATATTGAACGTGCCCACGAGATCATCACACAACTGCTCGAGACGGATCGCGGCGTCGATCCGGCCGGCGTTCCACAAGCTCGGCGCGGCGTCGCCGAAGCACGCCACTACCGGGCGGCTCACGCGGCAGCCGCGTGCGGCGCGCAGGACGAGCGGCGCGGCCGCCTTCCAGAAGAGCGTTTCGTCGGGCATGCCGTTCGCCATCATCGGCGCCAGCAGGTCGTGCACGTCGCACTCGATGTATTGCTGCTGCGTGATCGCGCCCTCGAGGTCGAGGCCGCGTCCGCGCAGGCGCTGATGCAACGCCGCCCGTCGATCCGCTGAGGAGACACACATCACGGCCTTGCCGGCCATCAAGGCCGCCGCGGCGAAACGCTCGTACGAGTCGAGCAGCGTGGCCTCGTCCAGGTAGAAGCCGGCTTCGTGCGTCCGCGGCGCAGGCATCCCCCGCAGGTGAGGACGGCCACCAAGCGCGGCGCAGACGAATCGGCGACCCGACGTCACCGCGCGCATCGCCAGCAGGAGTTCCTGTACCGCGTGGAGTTTCAGGACGTATCCGCGCGCGCCAGTGTCGAGCGCAGCCGCGACCACGTCCCAGGACTTATGACCGCTCAGAAACAGGATGCGGGCCGACGGATTCGCCTCGAGAATACGAGCGGCCGTTTGGATACCACTCAAGGTCGGCAGCTGGACGTCCAACAGGATGAGATCGGGCCGGAGCGACTCCGCCATCCCGATGGCATCCGGACCATCAACAGCTTCGCCGATGACCGGCCACTCGCCGGTATTCTGCAAGAGGGACGCAATCTGCTGGCGCCACGGTTCGTGGTCGTCGACCACCAAGACTCGACGGATCAAATACGTCGCTCGAAGGTCGGCATGGTAGCGTGAATGCCGGTCTAATGCCTAAAAGAAAACGTCACCGCCGGCCACTTGACCATAGAGTCCGTCAGTCTAGACATTTACTGACAATTGAACGAGCGTAGCTGCAACGCGGGCTGCTCGCCCTGCCCCGAATAGATCGTCCGCGAGTTGCCGGCCGCGTCGCTGACGATGAGCCGCACCGCGATTGGGATCACCGCGCCTGCGGCCGGTGACGCCCCGCACGATTCGGTGAACGAGAACGACGGCAGCGCGCCCGTCTGGGTGCGGACCCTGGTGCCGCCATACGCATACTCGACGCGCCAGTCGTAAGTGGTGATGGTCGTGGTCAGTCCCGACGTCACCGGGGTGAGCGTGCAGGTGGTGCTGGTCGTGCGCAGCAGGCACTCGGTCGTGGGACTGGTCGCGGTTGCCGGATCGAAGAACTGGAAGCCGATCACGTTCGACGGCGTGCCCTGGTTGACCTCGAGATACGTGACGCCGCCCGGGTAGACGACGCGGACCCACCCGGTACGCGCGGCGCCGCTGTTGTTGGACGCCACGTTGTAGGTCAGGACGCTGCGATCGCCGCCGGTGATCGGCCGCGCCAACGTGATCCACGGCGCCTCGCTCAACGCCGCCCACTCGCACGAGCCCGACGTGCGCCGCATTTCAGCGGTGAACGTCCCGCCGTTGCCCGACACCGCGGCCGGGGTGGTGACGTAGTACGCGCACTGCGCGAGGCACGTCTCCGACGCCGGGTTGCCGTCGACCTGCGTCATCACTTTCTGCACCGCCGTTGCGTGATCGCAGCCGCCAGTGCGATAGCGCAAGTACTCCGAGATCCAGATCGCCGCACCATCCGCATCGACCGCCGACTGCGCGGTGCGGCCCATCGACTGGTACTTCGTACCGAGCTGCCGGCGAAAATCCACCACGTGATCCCGCGGCGGAGACACCGCGGTTTCAGGGAACTGCAACAGTGAGCAGACCGGTCCCGGCGCTGCGCCATCAACCTGCGCGAGCGCGCGCTGGGTAGCGGTATTGTGGTCGCAGCCGTTCACGCGATAGCGGTCGTACTCGCCGACCCAGGTCGCTTCGCCTTCCGAGTCAACGATCGTTGGCGCCGGGCGCCGGCCCATCGCCAGATACTTGTTTTCGAGCTGGGCGCGGAAATCCACCGTGTCGGTGCGCGCGGGGTAGCCGACGAGCGCCGGCCTCACCACGCCACCGGGACCTCCGCCAGGTTCAACCGGCGTCACCGCCGTTGGTGACGTAATGCCAGCCGATGGTCGCTGCTCGGAGGAACACCCGGCGAGGATTGCGACGATCCCGACCAGTACCGCGGTGCAACGAAGTGTCATGGCGCACGTCCTTGCAAATCACGTGCACACTGTCAATTGTGCCAGCGGGCTGCGTTCAGCGGGGCTTCCGCTCAGTGGCGCGATAGCCGCGCAGCATGTTGGTCAGCGAGTAGTTGGCCTCGTGACACGCGAACTCGTAAATGTTCCCATCGCCCCGCGTCATCGTCAGTTCACCCTTCCACGGCCTGGTGAACGCGGTGGGGTTGTCGATCTCGAACTGATACAGCAGCGTGTCGGCATCGAAGAGGCTGAAGCGTTCGATGAGGTGGAGGTTGCGGTCCCAGCCGAAGTTGCCGCCGGCATCGCCATAGAAGCCGCCGCCGTCGTTGAAGTTGGTGGTGTCGACGACGAGCGTATTGCCCTCCCATCGGCCGATCGAATCGCCCGACCAGAGCCTGATGGCCGGTGGCAGATGCGCACGCCCGTCGAGCCGGATGATCCTCGCGTCGTGGATCATTTCCGCGTGCACCACGACCACGTCGTTGGTCTGCACGATCTGGTAGTTGCTGTTGTAGGAATACGGCAGCAACGGCGGCCCCGAGGTCAGGAACGTCATGCATTGATCCTGGAGTCCGAGATCTTCGGGATTGTCGGCCTTGCGCAACTGCTCGAGCCGCCCCCGCTTGATCTCCGCGGCTGC
>JALDXK010000185.1:0-10187 GCA_032155105.1 Acidobacteriota bacterium | reverse complement strand
GGCGACCAGCGGGCGCCGCTGCCGCGCACCAGCACGCGGTTCCTCGCGCCGTCGGCGTTCATGATCCACAGAGACGACTCGCGCTTGTCGTTGATCTTGTCGATCCACTGGCGCGTGTAGATGATCTGCGACCCGTCGGGCGACAGCTGCGGATCGGAGACCGTTTCGTACTCCCAGTACAGATCGAGAGTCAGTCGATCCGACGCCGCCGTGTTTTGCGCGGCCATTCCGGCTGGCAACGATGCGAGGGCTAAGGCAACGAGGATGCGACGCATATAGACCTTCCTCCAGCAGGGGATTCTAGTCGGGATCCGGGATCCGGGATCCGGGACCCGGGATCCGGGGGATTCGCGATTCCAGGCGCCAGCCCAGCAGTTACCAGATCGTGACGAAGCTGGTGGATGATCTGCCAGGGCAGCAGCGGTTTGCCATCGCGGCGATCCGCGAGCAGGATCACCTGATCGCTGAACGCCGCGTCCAGTTCCGAGATGGCATACGCGACCTGGTAGCCGTCGCGCGCGGTGACGATCGATCTGCGCTCGAGTGAGCCGAGTAGCACGACAACCGCCGTTCCATCGACGCCGACGATGGCCAGAGCCGGCTGGCCGGCGGCGGTGCCGGCCAGCAGCAGTGATCCGATCAGGACCCAACCGACGACATGCGCGGCGCTGATTGAGATTCGCATGACGAGTGCGCCTTACTTCAAGGGAATGAACGCCAGCGCGTTGTTGGCGTTCATCGGGATGACCAGCTGATTGGCGCCCGAGTCGTAGCACATCGACGCTGCGTTCGGTACGTTCTGTGCGATGAGCTCAGCGGCCTGGTTCGGTCGGATGCGCGACACGCCGCCGTTCACTACGCTGCTGACGTACTTCGTGCCGTCGGCCATGATCACGAGGCCGTCGTTACCCGCCTGCGCCGCCTTCTCGGCCATCACCACCTTGCCGTCGGGCGAGAACGTGATGACGTCGGCATTGCCGATGTTCACCACTACGATGTTGCCCTGCGGATCCATCGCGATGCCATTCGGCGCGGCCAGCGGCGCGCCCTGCAGGAAGATGGACGCCGCGCCGTCCGGCGTGACTTTCCACACCTGCGCGCCGTCGCCCTGGGCGGTCACGGTGCCGTAGATGTTCCCAGCCTTGTCGATGGCGAGATCGTTGAAGCCGGTGGACTTCTCGACGCGATACTCACGCACTGGCAAGCCGGTCTTCATGTTGAACAAGCGCACCACCGCGATCGACGGATCGCCCTGGGCGGTGCCGCCGTCACGATCGGCGAGATACAACACCCCGTTGACGATGTCGCTGCCGAGCGGCTCGTTGAGGACGAGCGGCGGCGTGCTGTTGGCGCGCTGCGGTCCGGGCGTGGCGATGCCGAGCCACCGCGCGGTATGCACCGAGCCGTCGTGGTTCAAGAACGAAATCCAGGCGTTGTTGGCCTGCACGTTCTGCGGCACGCCGCGGTTCGGCACGACGATCACCCCGCGATCGGGATCGTACGAACAGCTCTCGGCCGAATAGATGGCGCCATAAACCTTGACGTTCGACGACATCGGGTTGAACGTACCAGTCGGCGCGGGATTGATCGGCAGGCCGAGCGGGTTACCGAGCAGGTAGGGCTGCGGGCCCGTTGGCGGCGCCGGCTGTTGCGCATGCAGGGCCACACCAAGCACGGCACAGCCGAGGACAGTCACGAACGATCGAGTCATGGACGCTCCTGGATTGGTCATGATACGAGAAGGTGGGACACGAGTCAGGCAAACACTGTAGCAGGCCTCGTCCCGCAACAAGGATGCGGTGTTACCATCGCCGGTGCGATGGCTCTGATGACGGTGCGCGCGGCGGCGTCGAAGCTTGGCGTCGGCTATTCGACCATGAAGCGCTGGATTGGCACCGGGCAGGTCAGGACCACGTTGACCAGCGGCGGGCACCATCGCGTCTCCGAGGCTGAGATCGATCGCCTGCTCACGCACACGCGCCCCGCCGCGTCGAAGAGCCGGGCCGCGCGCGCCGCGGCGCCGACCGACGACACCCTCGCCGGCTTGAGCGCTCGCAACCGCTTGAACGGCTTCGTCGAGGAAGTGCGCATCGACGGATTGCTGGCGCAGGTGCGCCTGCGCGTCGGCGACCAGACGCTCACCGCGGTGATCACCGCCGATGCGGTGCACGCCCTGAAGCTGCGGCGCGGCGATGATGCGATCGCCGTCGTCAAGTCGACCGAGGTGATGATCGCCCGCGCCCCGGTCCAGTCGCCACGCCGCTGATCTCCGCGCGAAAGTGTGCAACCACGGCACCCGACCGCGGCCTCTCACGAATCGACCGAAATCATCCGTCGAATCGGTCTAAATTATCTCATATGTCCGCTCATATCCGGCGCCTCCGCCCCGGCAACGCCGTCACGAGGTGGCTGCACGCCTGTCTGGCCGGCATCACCGTGATCGCGGCGCACATCACGCCGGTCGCTGCGCAGCCGCCGGTGTTGATCGTGTCGGTTGCTGTGAGCATGCACGACGCGCTCGTCGAGATCGCCGATTTGTATCGCGCCGCATCCGGCCTGACCGTAGCCCTCAATACCGGCTCGTCCAACACCCTCGCGCGCCAGATTGTCGAAGGCGCACCGAGCGGGCTGTTCCTCAGCGCGGACGACATCCAGATGAACGTGGTCGAGAAAGCCGGCCGCCTCGTGCCCGGCACGCGCACGCGGCTGCTGACCAACGAGCTGGCGGTCGTGGTGCCCCAGGACGCGCGCGCGGACCTCACGCTGCAGCACGTGCTCGAAGGACGTGTCGCGCGCCTGGCGATGGGCGAGCCGTCGGCCGTGCCGGCGGGCGTCTATGGGAAGTTATGGCTCGAAGCGCAGAAGGCGTGGGATCGCGTCTCGCCGAAGGTGATCCCGTTCCCAACCGTGCGCGCGGTGTTGTCGGCAGTGGAATCCGGGCGCGTCGACGCCGGGATCGTGTATCGCACCGATGCGATGTCGTCCACAGTGCGCGTGATCGGCCGCATCTCGCCGAAGGAGCATCCCTATCTCGACATCGTACAGCCGGCCGCGGTGATTGCCGGGCCCATGGAAGCCGAAGCGCGCCGCTTCCTCGAGTTCCTGAAGAGCGCGCCGGCCCGCGCGGTGTTCGTGAAGAGAGGGTTCGGCGGGTCGAAGGATGACCGCTGAGACCTGGGCCATCGCGCGGTTCACCGTGCTGATGGCGTTGACGGCCACCGTGCTCGTACTGCCGCCGGCGATCGCGATCGGCTGGCTGCTGGCGCGACGGGAGTTCCGCGGCAAGACGCTGCTTGAAACCCTCGTATCGCTGCCGCTCGTGCTGCCGCCGGTGGCGTCGGGCCTGCTGCTGCTGTGGCTGTTCGGCCGGCGCAGCCCGGTGGGCCGCGCGCTCGACGCCGCGGGCATCGAGGTGATCTTCACGTGGAAGGCCGTAGTGGTCGCCATGATGGTGATCAGCTTTCCGCTCGTCGCGCGCAGCGTCCGCGCCGGCATCGAGCAGGTGGACACGCGTTTCGAGCAGATCGCCGCTACGCTCGGCGCCGCACCGTTCCGGATCCTGTACTCGATCACGCTGCCGCTGGCGTCGCGCGGCATCATTGCCGGCGCCATTCTCGGGTTCTCGCGGGCGCTCGGCGAGTTCGGCGCCACCATCATGATCGCCGGCGCGATTCCGGGCCGCACGCAAACGCTCGCGGTCGGCATCTATACGTTCGTCGAAACGGGCAGGGAACAAGCCGCGTGGGGGCTGCTGGTCATCTCGGCGGCGCTGGCGTTTGCCGCCATCTACCTGTCGAACCGCCTCATCGAGCGGGGCGCGGTGTGATCGCGCTGACGCTCGACATCACGATGCGGCAGCAGGCCTTCGTGATGCGAATGCGCGAATCGGCATCGGTCGAAGTGCTCGGGCTGTTCGGTCCGTCGGGCAGCGGCAAGACCACGCTGCTCGAAGCCATCGCCGGCATTCGCACACCGGATGAAGGTGAGATCCGGGTCGGTGAGCGCACGCTGTTCTCGTCGACGGCGCGTGTCAACGTGCCGGCCCGCGAGCGGCGGATCGGCTACGTGCCGCAGGACGCGCTGTTGTTCCCGAACATGAGCGCCCTGGCCAATATCCGCTACGGCGATCGGCACCACGATCGCGGCACGTTCGATGGACTCGTCGACATCCTGGACTTGCAGCCGCTGCTGGAACGCGGGGTGCGGAACCTCTCCGGAGGCGAGAGGCAGCGCGTGGCGATCGCCCGCGCGTTGATGACGAAGCCCTCGATCCTGTTGCTCGACGAGCCGCTCGCCGGTGTCGATCGGGAGCGGCGGGAGCGCATTCTCCCGTACGTGCTGCGTATCCGCCGGGATCTGCACGTGCCGCTAATCTACGTCACGCATGACGAAGCGGAATTGTCGGGGATCGCCGACCGCGTGCTGCGGCTCGACCAGGGCCGCGTCGTCAGTGTGCCGGCGACATGAATCCGGCCGAGGCGCCAACCCAGCTCAGCCCCTTGTTGTGATCGACGCCCATCATCTTGCCGCGTCCCATGCGGATGAGCGGTAGCACCGCGCGCAGTTTCGCGCCAGAGCGGATGTACATGACGCGAATCTCGATCTGCGTCGGGCCTTCTGGCGTGTTGATCAGCGGCTCGAACGCGATGCGCTCCTGCAGGATGTAGTTCTTGCGCTCCTCGAGCGGGATGGCAGCGATCTGCGCGTCGGTGGGCGCGAAGATGATGCCGCCGCCGGCGAACGAGAACAGCGGCTTGAGCAGGTAGCGCTCGCGATCGACCGGCAGCTGCTCGATGCCGTCGAGAAAGCGTGTCTCGGGCACGCACGCGTGACGCAGCCACGGAATGGAGAACTTGCTGATCCGGAAGTACCACGCCGGATGGCCCGCCCACTGCACCTCGAGATCATCGCCGTAGCCGAAGGGGAGCTGAATGCGCTTGCGCTCGAGCTCCTCGGGAATCACGCGGTTGTAGATGCGCTTGATCTGCGTGACGCGGCCGTCGCGCCGATAATACAGCCGGTGTCCTTCACGCGTGACTTCCGACACGTCCACCGCGCGGACGCCCCACAGCTGCTCGGTGACGACGAAGTCCGGCCACGTCTTCTGGCGGCGCGGATCGATCTCCATCAGCACCACCTCGGCCGGATCGTTGTCGCCGACGATGGCGTCGGCCACGAGCTTGTAGTAGTCGTTTGAGCCGAGGTCCTCGAGGAATAGTTGCAGGAACGGCGGCAGCTCGAAGGCATCGCGGTACGCTTCCGCCATCGCGAGCTGAAACCCGTAGAGCGACGCGAAGGCCTGCAGCTCGACCAGCTTCGGCGCGATCGCGCCGTCGGCATCACGCACGAGGCCGAAATCGACCTGCGCGAAGGTCGGCCGCGCCTCGGCGCCGAATCCGCTTGCCCCGAGCGAAGCCGAGGGCCGATAGCGCTCCGGCACCACGCGGTCGGCGGCCTCCCGCGCCTCGGGATCGTCGAGCACCTGGTTGATGAGCGCGGCGCCGGTGGCCGCTAGCGTCGACATCAGCGAGCGAGGAAGGAAGCACGGCGTCTCGCTGATCGGGAACTCGAGCGTGGCTCCCGTGCGCACTTCGAGACGCCGCACCAGATCGTGGTACGCCTCTTCGGACCACTGTGCGTTGAATGCGGCTCGAAGGTTCGGAATCAAGGAGATTTCAGAAGTGAGATTTTAGATGTCAGATTTGATTTCAGATTTCAGAAGTCGGGCAGTGAATCGGAAATAAATCTGAAATCAGAAATCTGAGATCAGAAATCGACCGTCGTCCATGATCTGCCTGCCGTCCACCCAAATGTCGAAGCGCGTGGCGACCACGTCGATGTGCGTGGACGAGGTCCACTTCGCGCCGGTGTGGACGCCGTAGGGGTCGCCGAATGCGATGTGGATGCCGGGGAACTTCTCGTCCTGCAGGATGTGGCCGATCACCTGCTTCAGCTCGATGTTGGTGCCAATCGCAAACTCGCCGACGCGGTCGGAGTTCTCGTCGGTGTGCGTGTAGTTCCAGAAATCGTTCTCGAGCTCCTTGTTGTCGCTGTGCGCCTCGACGAGCCGGTTGTCCTTGACGCGCAGCGTCAGCGGCGACGCCGCGAGGCTGCCGAACTTCTCGCATAGGAAATCGCCGACCACCCCGTCGATCACCAGCGTGCCGTCGACGTTGCCGGGCGTGGTGAACACTTCGCCGCCGGGCAGATTGCCCCACTTGTCTGGGCTGATGAGTCCGCTCGTCTTGAGCCACTTGTAGTCGGGATTAAGCGTCGCGATGAAGTTGCTGCCGCCCCTGGTGGTGGCGCGCACTTCCTGTGCGCCGCGGACGATGTCGATCACCTTCTGGCTGAGGCGATCGACCTTGTGGAAATCGGCGCGCATGCCTTCGAGCATCATCTGCCGGTTGATGTTGACCATGTGGCCATGGCGCATCCGGCGGCGATTGACGATGTCGGTGAGCTGCATGCGCGACTTGAGCTCGTGGCGTTGCACGTGCACGGCGAGGATGCTGACCTGGCTCTGCTCCATGTCGGCGGCGATCACCGCCGGCAGGTCGGCGAGCGGCCGCGGCGCCACGTCTTCGAGAATGAACGCCTTGTAGGGCGCGCCCACCGCCTCGATCTCGTGGACGAGGCTCGCGGCGATGTCTGCGCACTCGCGATCGGCCACCACGGTGACGCGTTCATGTGGTTGCACATTGAGGCACACGCGAATCGCGTTCCGAGCGCCGGGAGCCAGTTCTTTGTCGAAAGCCGTGAGCATCTCCCTAAATTCTATAGCCCGGCAGCAGTCTCCGCGACCATGTATTCGACAACCTTCTTCAAGTCCTGAGTCTGCTCGAAAACCTCGAGCTGGCGCTCGGCGCCATTGCCATTTTTCAAGATGGTGCGCACGTATTCCACCTCGCTACGGCTATCCAGCTCGTCGAGCACGTCGTCGACGAAGTCGAGATACTCGAGCATCAATTCGCGCGCGGGACATTCTTTTTCCTGCCCGAAATCGATCAACTTGCCATCGAGGCCGTAGCGTGAAGCGCGCCACTTGTTCTCCATGATCAGCGCGCGGCTGTACATCCGAAAGCCCTGGTTCCGCGCGTGCAGCTTGTAGAGCTTGGCCATCGTCGCCTGAATCAGCGCCGCGATGGCCAGCGATTCGTCGGCGCGCATCGGGATGTCGCAGATCCGCACTTCGATGGTGCTGAAGAACGGGTGCGGCCGCACGTCCCACCAGATCTTCTTGGCGTTGTCGATGCAGTTGGTGCGGACCAGCAGGTTGACGAAGTTCTCGTAGTCGGTCCAGCTCGTGAAGGTGTCGGGAATGTTGGTGCGCGGAAACTTGTCGAACACTTTGCAGCGGTACGACTTCAAGCCGGTGTTGAGGCCGATCCAGAACGGCGAGTTGGCCGACAGCGCGAGCAGGTGTGGCAGGAAGTACCGCATCTGGTTCATCAGGTGAATCGCGGTTTCGCGATCCTCGATGCCGACGTGGACGTGCAGGCCGAAGATCAGGTTCGAACGGGCGACCAGCTGCATGTCCTCGACGACCTGGAGGTAGCGTTCGTCGGGATAGATGTCCTGCACGCGCCAGTCGGCGAACGGATGCGTGGCGCCGGCGCACAACAGCAGGCCGTTCTCGCGCGCCAGCCGCACCATGGCCTGGCGGAGGTTGATGATGTCGGCGCGCGCCTCCTTCATGTTCCGACACACGCCGGTGCCGACCTCGACCACCGACTGGTGCATCTCGGCCTTGATCCGCTCGTCGAGCTGGCGCTTGCCTTTCGAGATGATCTCGGCGTTGATGTGCGAGCGGAGGTCGAACGTCTCCGGATCGATGGTCTGGTATTCCTCTTCGATGCCGATCGTGAAGGAGGGCTTCATGGACAGTCCGCAGTCTACAGTCGACAGTTAAGAGTGACAGTTAACAGTCGGCAGTTCAGTTTGCAGTTGTCAGTTGCCACGGAGGAGTGCATCCCACCGATACGTGGCCGGCGCAGGCGCGTCAGTCGCCTTTTTCACTGCGAGCTCCGCCACCGCGTTCACGATCCAGTCGAAGTTCTCACGGCCCACCGAATGCAGGTCCGCGTCGGGCGCGGGGTTCATGAAGTCGATCGCGTAGGGAATGCCGTCCTCGACCGCGAACTCCACGGTGTTGAGATCGTAGCCGAGCGCGCGGCACAGGATCTGCGCGTCGCGCGTCACCCGTGCCAGCAGCTCCGGCGGATACGTCGGCGGGTTCCGCACGTAGCGCTCGTGGAACGGCGCGCGCGGATCGTAGGGCATGATGTGCACGTGCTCCTGGCCGACGACGTAACAGCGGAAGTATTCCTTGAAGTTCACCGCGCGCTGCAGCGTCATGCACAGGGTGCGCGTCTGATCGTAGGCGCTGAAGAACTCCTCGCGGTTGTTGATCTTGTAGACGTCGCGCCAGCCGCCGCCGTCGAAGGGCTTGAGGAACGCCGGGAAGCCGATGTAGGTGAACACCGAGTCCCAGTCGAGCGGGTAATGCAGGTTGCGCATCGACCGTTCGGTGGTGCCCGTCGGATGCTCCTTGTGGGGGAGCAACACGGTGGGCGGAATGGCGACACCGAGCTTGGTGGCGAGCGCGTAGTTGAAGAACTTGTCGTCGGCGCTCCACCAGAACGGGTTGTTGATCACCGTCGTGCCGCAGAGCGCGGAATTCTTCAGCCAGGCGCGATAGAACGGAATGTCGTGCGAGATGCGGTCGACCACCACGTCGTAGCCGCAGCCCTCAGCCATCCGGACGTCGCCGATCTGCACGAACTCCGCCTCGAGGCCCGGCACCTTCATGGCGTTGATGCGCTCGACGAGCGCAGAGGGGAACGTGTTCTCCATCCCGAAGAGCACACCAATCTTTTTCACGGTCGTCATCTTAGTTCATGGGAGGTACGCAGCGGCCATCGGCCGCCAGAACGGCCAGTCGTGTTTCGAGTCGTTCCAGACGTGCAGGCTGTGCCGGACGCCCTTGGCGTGCAGCAGGGCCGAGAATTGCTCGTTGGGCGCCCGGCAGATGTCGTGATCGCCCGTGACCAGCACCCACTTGTTGCGTCGGAACTGTTCCAGATAATAGCGATCCCCCAGGCTGGGCAGGAACGACGGCGGGTTCAGGAAATAGCAGTCTTCGTCGAAATAGCCGTCGAGGAACTGCGAGATGTCGAATGCGCCGCCCATCGTCACGCAGGAGGTGAACGTGTAGGGGTGGCGCAGCGCCAGTGTCATCGCGTGATAGGCGCCGAAACTGCACCCGGTGACGCCAATTCCGTCGTGGCGGGTCAGGTGGCGCACCAGCGGCACGGCCTCGTTGAGGATGTAGTCCTCGTAATGCAGGTGGCGCTCGACGCGGTGCCGTGGATGGATTTTCTTGCAGTACCAACTCTCGTTGTCGACCGACGCGACGCAGAACAGCCGCAGATCGCCGTGTTCGAGCTTGCCGGCCAGCGCCTCGATCATGCCGCGGTCTTCGTACTCGAAGAACGCACCCATCGAGGTTGGGAAGACCAGCACCGGCGGCCCGCCATGGCCGAACGCCAGCAGCTCCATCTCGCGGTTGAGCGATCGAGAAAACCATTTGTGGTGGTCGCGCACCATCAGGAGTGAAAACATATACTGATTCGCGCCCGCTGATGCACGTGCCCGACAGCCAGCTCCGCCGTCACGAGGCGTTTCATTCCGAATTCCTCGAACCCGATCGCGACATCCTCGTTTGGCTTCCTCCCGACTACGACACGTCAACCGCCCGCTATTCCGTCCTCTATATGCACGATGGGCAGAATCTGTTCGAGCCCGACACCGCGTTCCAGAAAGGCGAGCACTGGCGCCTGGGCGAAACGGCGGCGGAACTGATCGAGGCCGGCGCGATCACGCCGCTGATCATCGTCGGCATCTACAACACCGGCGGTCACCGCAAGGACGAGTACACGCCGACGCGCGACGCCAAGCTAGGTGGCGGCAAGGCGGCGGAGTACGGCCGGATGATCGTCGAGGAGCTGAAGCCGTTCATCGACCGCACCTATCGCACGCGGCCCGAGGCCGAGTACACCGGGATGGGCGGGTCGTCGCTTGGCGGCCTGGTCACGCTCTATCTGGGCTTCACGTATCCGAACGTCTTCAGCAGGCTCGCGGTGCTGTCACCCAGCGTGTGGTGGAACTGGCGCGCTATCCTGAAG
>JALDXK010000184.1:0-10189 GCA_032155105.1 Acidobacteriota bacterium | reverse complement strand
TGGGGATGATCCGGGCGTCGTGGTTCATCTCGGTGAGGATCATGATGTGATCCTTCGACTGCACGATGGTGTAGTTGTTGTTGTAGTAGTAATTCGGCAGCATGGGCGGCCCGGCGTTCGATCCGAACGATACAAGGCAGCGCTCCGAGAGCGGTCGCGTCTCGGGATGGTCGAACTCGCCAAACGTCGCGCGGCGCGCGGCGATCTCTGCGAGACGCTTCTTGCCGGCCTCGGTTCGCGACGGGATCCGCCCATTCGGCGGATCGATGAGGATCGAGCTGCGGGCGCGGCCGTTGATTCTGATCACGTCGAGATCCCGCTCGGAGAACAGCTCGCCGCGCCACGGCTGCCGGGCGTGCGTCACGTACGCGGCCGTTTCCTCGGCGGTGAGTGTTTCGGTTTCCCCTATCCGCTCGAGCACGGTTTGCGTTTCATTGGTCCAGTCGCCCTGGAAGTCGGGCTTGCGTGGTCCCGTCGGGGTGACAACGCCGCCCAGTAAAAACGCCAGGCTCGCAGCGAGGAAGCGGTTCACAGGATGGCTCATGCGCTGCATCCGCACGCTTCGGATTCTAGACTGATTCAGCGGTTCGAGCACGCGTTGAGCGTCGGTTATAATTTGGCCATCCAGAAGCGCGCGATCACATCAGCGTACCGGATCGGCACGGCCGCAATCGTGTTGGCGGTGCTCATTGTTGCATTGCCCATCCGGCTGCACCGCGCGAGTAATGAAGCCTCCGCGGCCACGTGCCTGCGGCTCGCCGATCGTCCTCCCGCAGAAGGCCCCGGCGTCATCGCCGAACTCGAGCGCTGCAGCGCCGTCGTTCCAATGGATGTCGAGCTGCTTGCCGATCTCGGTGGCGCGTATGCAAGCGCGGGACGCCCTCGCGACGCCGAGAAGGCCTATCAGAACGCGCTCGCGCTCGATCCGCAGTACGCGGACGTGCGCGTTCGGCTCGCATCACTGCTGCTCGAGCGAGGCGCCGCGAAGGAAGCGCGAGACCAGCTGGAGCAAGCCCTGCGCATTCAGCCCAATCGCACGACCGTGCGGCAATTGCTCGATGAGATCGCGCGGAGCCAGACGCCGTGATGCGATGGGCGTTTTTCGCTGCCCGGGCAGCGGGCGCCGCGTACTGCGTGCTCAGCTGGGCCTACGGCCTCATCGTGTCGGTGCGGTTCGCTTTCGAACAGTTCATCCGACCGGGGCTGTTCCCATGGGTCAGCGAGTTCGTGATCTGGCACCACGCATGGTACTGGGTGGCGTTCCTCGTGACCGCGGCCACGCTGATTCCCGATCTGCGATCACTTCTGCGAACCGGCGCACCGCGCGTGGCCGGGTGGCTCGCCATCGGCTTCGTGCTATGTTTTGGCGCACTCGGCCTCCATCTGCTCGGCAACCCGTATCTCGTGACGCTCGAGGGCGGGGTGCACCCATGGTCGCTCGTGCCGGGCGCGCTGGTGCCGCTGCTGTGGCTCGCGGTGATCGATCATTTCAGCGCACGCCTCCCGAACGACGAACCGCCGCACGTCGTGACCGGTCAGCGGCGCCTGTTCGCCGCCGCTCTCGCCACGGCGCTGTCGGTGTGGCTGTTGCACATCGCCGTCTCGTCGCTGCGATCCGACATTTCCGGCGGGTGGGCCGGTTGGCTTGCCACCATCACGTGGGCGCTGGTACTCGACGTGGCGGCCGCGCTGGCTGTCTTTGTGGTCGTGAGTCTCGCGACGTCGATTGCCTCCACCAGACGGCACGGCTTCGTGTGGGAATACGCGTTCGTCGTGGCCTTGATTGCCCTCGGCATCGCCGAATTCGTGCGGCGGCTCGTCCTGCCTTCGCTTGCCTTCGGCGAGGTTGAAGCCGCCGTCGGCGCCATCCCGTTCGGTATCGCGATGGCGCTCATGTGGTCGGGATGGCGAATCCGGCAGCGCCGGCGCGATCGCCCCGCAGACACTGCGCTCGGACTGCTGGTGGCGCTCTTTGAGGGCCGGTCGACCCGATCGCTGCTGCTCGTATGCGTCGTGCCGGTCGCCGCCAGCCTCTCGTTTCGATTCGTCGAGCAGGTCGATTGGGCCCTGATCGTCAATCGGCTGATCGCCGTGCTCGAGGCACTGCTCATCTTCGGATTTTTTCTTGGCCGGTTCCGCGACCGGCAGGACGACTCCTGGTCGAACCGGCGCCTGGTGATCGTTCCGCTCGCAGCGTTGCTCGTATTGTGGACCCTGCCCTACGCGGCCACGGCGCTCGTGGCGGCGACCCGCAATCAACACCTCGAGTCGGAACTGGCGCTCGAGCGGCTGCCGACGACTGATCCATTCGGCGACGCGGTTGCGCGGATCTGGGTCGAACAGCAGCCACCAAACATGGACTACTACCGGACGATGACGGCGGCCAACACCCTGCCATCATCACAGCATCCCGCGGCGCCGGAGCGGACGTTCGCGAGCACACCCGTCGACATTCGCGCGCCGCTGCCGCACGTCTTCATTCTGCTGGTCGACAGCCTTCGACGGGATTATCTCTCCCCCTACAATCCCGCGGTCACGTTCACACCCTCGATGGCGAAATTCGCGGCGGATAGCTACGTCTTCAACAACGCCTTCACGAAGTACGGCGGCACATGGATGTCCATCCCGTCGTTGTGGACGGGCACACCCTTGACGCGAGGCTGGGGCCGGATCTTCAAACAAATCAACGCACTCGAGCCGCTCATCCGGGCTGGCGGCTATGACTTCCTGATCAACGACTACACCGTCGCCACCGAGTTCACGCCCGCGGCAAACGCGACGTTTCTCAATCCGGGCATACCAAGCGTGCAGACTGATCTGTGTGACAACGTCACAGCGCTGCGGGCCCACATCGAGACGCGGGCCAGGTCCGATCGGCCGTTGTTTACCTTCCTGGCACCGATGAACGTGCACATCCTGAACACGCGAAACGCTTCGAGCGGCCCTGTTGACCCGCGCCATTCGGGCTTTTACGCGCCGTACGCGGTCCGGCTGGAGCGGCTCGATTCATGCTTCGGGTCGTTCATCACGTACCTGCGGGAACGCGGGCTGTACGACAACAGCATCTTCATCGTCACCGCGGATCACGGCGAAACGCTTGGCACCGACGGCAACTGGGGACACCAGTTCTTCCTGTTCCCCGAAGACGTGCGCATCCCCCTGATTGTCCGGCTGCCCCCGGCGATGCGCGAGCGGTTCACCACCGATCTGGCGCGCCTGGCGCTGCTGCCCGACATTGCGCCGACCCTTCTCAGCTTGGTCGGCCAACCGGTGCGCGAGCTCGGGCCGCCGTTCGGATCGCCATTGTTTGTCCCGCCTGACCGCGAACCGTTGCCCCGTCGCCGCGAGTCATTTCTCATCATGTCAAGCTACGGCTCAACCTTCGCGATCGTCCGCCGTAACGGCAAATTCCTCTACGTTTCTGACCTGGTGAGTTGGCGTGAATACGCCTATACGTTGTTTCGACAGCCCCTCGGAGAGCGTGTTCCGATCACGGACACGCTGCGGCGTGCGGGCCAAGCCGACATCCGCACCAAAATGGCTGAGGTGGACGCCATTTTTCGGGCCAGATAGCGGCGTCGATTCCACTCTGCCGTTGCGCATCTGGCAATCGGCTTGCACCGCAGCCACCAGTGTGTTCCCGCAGCCTTCACGCGCTTTTCTGGTTGAGTCTCGCGACCGTGGTCGGCGGCTGCACGAGCAACGGCCTGCTCTCGCGCCTCACCATCTCGCCATCGCCCCACGAGCAATACGCAGGTTCGCTTCGCTCAGCCGCGCTGGCTGACACGGCGCTGGCGCGCGACTGGCTCGCGGCGGCGGACGCCGCACTGGCGCAGCCGCTCGCGGTGACGCTGCCGATGCGCGAATCCGGTTACGTCGCCGCCGATCGCCCCGCCGCGGTGGGGTATCGAATGGATCTGCAACGCGGCCGGCGGCTGTCGGTCGAGGTCACGTTGGAAAGCGTCGAGCCGGCGCAAGTGTTTGTCGATCTGTTCGAGACGCGCACCAATGCGACACCAACGCGTGTGGCGTCGCTGACCGAAGGATCCACGTTAACGGCCGACGTCCCGCGTGACGGGACCTACGTGCTGCGAGTGCAGGTTGAGCTGCTACGCAGCGGCCGCTATACCATCGTGCAGCGCACCCTCGCGTCCGTGCGATTCCCGGTCGAAGGCCTGACCGCGCGCGCGGTGCAAAGCGAATTCGGCGCCACGCGCGATGCCGGCCGCCGCCAGCACGAAGGCATCGACATTTTCGCCGCGCGCAACGCCCCGGTGCTGGCCGTCGTCGACGGCACGGCACGGAGCGACACCAATCCGCTCGGCGGCAACGTGGTGTGGCTGCGCGATCGGGGCGAGACGCGCTCGTTCTATTACGCCCACCTGGCCCGCGCTGCCTTCGAAGGCTCGGCCAGCGTCGCTGCCGGGGACGTGGTCGGCTATGTCGGCAACACCGGCAATGCGCGCACCACCTCGCCGCACCTGCACTTCGGTATCTATCAGCGCGGCGCCGTCGATCCGCTGCCGTTCCTGCGCGCCGACGATCCGCAGCCGGCGGCGATCGCCGACACCTCGAAATGGATGTCGGCGCTCGTGCGCGTGACCAGCGCCCGCAGCTCGCTGCATGCCGGCACGGCGCGCGATGCGGCGGCCATCGCGCCGCTCCGCCGCGCCACCCTCGCGCGCGTGACCGCCGTGGCGGATTCACGGCTGCGCGTCGAGCTACCGGATCGGTCACAGGGCTACATCGACCGTTCGGCAGTGGCGATCGCGCAGTCGCCTCTGCGCCGCCAACCTGTTCCTGCAGGAGAAGTGATCCGCGAAGTGCCGCTGGCCACGGCGCCACCGCTCGACACCATTGATGAGCCAGTGACGGTTGATGTGCTCGGCGAATTCAATGGTTTTGCCTTCATTCGAACGGCATCCGGTCCGTCAGGCTGGATCGCGGCCCCTCAATCGGCGCGGTAACGCCGCGCCGGCGCACCAAGCACGAAGGCACTGCACCAGGCACGAGGCACCTGAGTTGGGTGTATGCTGCGCCGTACGGGCGCGTGTGAGCGCCTCAGGGAGGGTCCCGCCTATGAAGGTCTATGACGCTGCCAGTATCCGCAACGTGGCTGTAGTGGGTCACGGCGGTTCTGGCAAGACACAACTGATGTCCGCGCTGTTGCTCGACGCCGGCATGGTCAACCGCCTGGGCAAGGTGGACGACGGCACAACAGTGACGGACTACGACGAAGAAGAAATCGCCCGCAAGCACACGCTCTCCGCCAGCCTCGCCTACGCGGAGTGGAACAAGACCAAGATCAATCTCATCGACACCCCGGGGTTCGGCAACTTCTTCGCCGATGCGCGCGCCGCGTTGCATGTCGCCGATGGCGCCGTGCTGGTGGTCGACGGCGTCTCGGGCGTCGAGGTGCAGACCGAGAAAGCCTGGGCCGTGGCCGAGGAGCTGCAGCTGCCGCGCCTCGTCGCGGTGAACCGCCTCGATCGCGATCGCGCGTCGCTGGACCGCACCCTCGAGTCGCTGCGTCAGACCCTCGGCCGCGCGATCGTCCCGATCCAGCTGCCGCTCGGCGAGGAGAAGAATTTCAACGGCATCATCGATCTCGTGACGATGAAGGCCTATACGTTTGCTGGTGACGCGTCGGGCAAGATGACCGAGGCGATCATTCCCGCCGGGCTCGCCGGTGCCGCCAACACCGCGCGCGAAGCGTTGATCGAGATGGTCGCCGAGGCCGACGAATCGCTGATGGAGAAGTTCTTCGAGGCCGGGACGCTGACGCAAGAAGAGCTGACCAAGGGCCTCGCGGCGGCGACGCACGCCGCGAAGATCTTCCCGCTGGTGTGCGTGTCGAGACTCACGAATGTCGGCGGGCAACCACTGCTCGACGCGATCCTCGCGTACCTGCCCTCACCCGCCGACCGACCTTTCGCCGCCCTCGCCAACCAGGACACGGTGTCGAAGACCGCCGACGACAAGGCGCCGTACGCCGCATTCGTGTGGAAGACGGTGGCCGACCAGTTTGCCGGTCGCATCACGCTGTTCCGTGTTTACCAGGGCGTGTTGAAGGCGGACTCGACCGTCGCCAACGCGACCCAGGGCACGCCGGAGCGCCTCGGCCACCTGATCGTGCTGCAGGGCAAGACGCCCGCCAACGTCCCCGAGCTCAAGGCCGGCGACCTCGGCGCCGTTGCCAAGCTGAAGGACACCCGCACCAACGACACGCTCGCCGACAAGGGCGCGGGCATCACGTTCGCGCCGGTCACGTTCCCGGAACCGGTGCTCTCCTACGCCATCGAGCCGAAGAGCCGCGGCGACGAAGACAAGATCAGCACGGCGATGCACCGCCTCGAAGAGGAAGACGGCACGATCAAGTACCAGCGCGATCCGCAGACGCACGAGCTGCTGCTCGCCGGCCAGGGCCAGATGCACATCGAGGTCACGGTCGCGAAGCTCAAGCGCCGCTTCGGCGTCGAGGTGCTCCTCAAGCCGCCACGCATTCCGTATCGCGAGACCATTACCGCGCGCGTCGAGGCGCACGGCCGGCACAAGAAGCAGACCGGCGGCCACGGCCAGTTCGGCGACTGCAAGATCCGCATGAAGCCGCTCGCCCGCGGGGAGGACTTCAAGTTCGTGGACGACATCTTCGGAGGCTCCATCCCCAAGAACTTCATTCCCGCGGTGGAGAAAGGCATCCAGGAGTCGCGGCTGCGCGGCTATCTCGCCGGCTACCCGGTGGTCGACTTCCGCGTGACGCTGTACGACGGCTCGTACCACGACGTCGATTCGAACGAACTGTCGTTCAAGACCGCCGGCTGGCTGGCGTTCAAGGACGGCATGTCGCGCGCCAGGCCGACGCTGCTCGAGCCAATCATGAACGTCACCGTCCAGGCGCCGAACGACAACGCCGGTGACCTGATGGGCGATCTCAACGGCCGTCGCGGCCGCATCTCGGGCATGGAAGCGCGCGGCACGTCAACCGTCATCAAGGCGCAGGTGCCAATGGCGGAGATGCTGACCTACGAACAGCACCTCACGTCGGTGACAGGCGGACGCGGCTCGTACCACATGGAGTATTCGCACTACGACGAGGTGCCGAGCCACCTGCAGACGAAGATCATCGCTACCGCGAAGGCCGAACGCGGCCAGATGGCAGAGGAGCCCGCCTAGGTGATTTCAGATCTCAGATTGCAGATTTCAGCTTTATTACCTGAGATTTGCGATCTGAGATCTTCCAATCCGAAAATCCAAGAATAAATCTGCAATCTCAAATCTGAGATCTGAGATCTACACCTTCACGTTCAGGTCCGTCAGCAACCCGTCCTTCAACCCGTAGATCCACCCGTGCAGCCTGACGTCGTGGCCGTTGCGCCAGGCGTCGTGCATGATGGTGGTACGCGCCACGTTGCGCACCTGCTCGGTGACGTTCAACTCGCACAGCCGGTTCTCACGGGTCTGTGTGTCGGTGATCAGCGCGAGTTCGTCTTCGTAATCGCGCTCGACGTCCTGCACGTGGCGCAGCCAGTTGTCGATCAGGCCATGCGATTGTTTCGACATCGCCGCGCGAATGCCGCCGCATCCATAGTGGCCGCACACGATCACGTGCTTGACCTTCAGCACGTCAACGGCGAACTGCAGCACCGACAGGCAGTTCAGGTCGGTGTGCACCACTACGTTGGCGACGTTGCGGTGCACGAAGAGCTCGCCCGGATCGAGGCCGACGATCTCGTTGGCCGGGACGCGGCTGTCGGAACAGCCGATCCAGAGGAACGTCGGCGCCTGGATCTGCTCGAGGCGGGTGAAGAACGTCGGGTCACCCTTCACGCGGTCGGCGGCCCATTTACGGTTGTTCTGCAGGAGTGTCTCGACGTGCATCATCGGTCCACAATTCTGTCACGGCGCGCGACCCAGGTGGTCATCGAGCGCTGCTCGTGCACGAGGGTGGTCTTGATCGGATCGATCAGCACGCCACCGAGCCGCGCGGTCCATGCCTCGACCGCCGCGGCGTCGACCAGGAACCGATCGGAGCCGTCGGGGAGCCGGTAGCGTCCGCCTCCGCTCGCGGACGGAGCACGCGCGAGCACCTCAGGGGACATGCCAATCGTGCTGGCCAATCGCGCGAAGAAGGTGCCGCCCGGCTTGAGCACGCGCCACAACTGCCGGAGCATCGCCTCGAAATGCGCCTCGTCGCGGGCGAAGTGCAGGACCGCGCTGGCGATCACGACGTCGGCATGGTGATCGGGAAACGACGTCGCTTCGATCGGCTCGGCGCGAAAATCGTGGCCCGCCCCACCGAGCGACGCTGCCAGCGCCTTGACCTGCGCAATCGCCGCTGGGTCGATATCGTTGCCGCATACCGCGTACCCTGATCGCAGCAGGTAGACCAGGTTGCGCCCACCGCCGCAGCCGGCGTCGAATACGCGCATGCCGGTCGCGATGCGGCCGCGCAGCAGCTGGTCGAACACGTAGATGTCGATGTGGCCGAACTGCTCGAGCGGCGTCATCGGCGGTGGATCGGGCTGAGGTGGGGCTCGCCGAAGGTCATGAGCGAGCGTGAGGTCCACGGGCTCACCGGAAGTATCCCTCCGGCGCCCAGACGTACTGGCCAATCGGACAGACGTCTTCGAAGCCGAGCGCGCGATACATGCCAGTACCGGCCGCACTCGCATGCAGGATCGCCATGCGATACCCCCGTGTGATCGCGTCGGCAGCGGCCGCACGTGTCACCGCGGCGCCAAGACCGCGGCGCCGCCAATCAGGCAGGGTGGCGACGTCGTAGATGCCGGCCACGCCGGCGCCGAAGAACACCGAGCAGGTCGCCGCCGGCTCGCCGTAGACGCGGCCGAGGAAATGGCGAAACGGCGATGCGTCATCGACGCCGATCGACCACGCCAATTCGGCAAACGCGGCGCCGAACGGCTGCGGCGCGCCGAACGACTGGCACAGCACGCGGCTCCAGGTGTCGAGCGTGGCGGCGTCGGTCACCGGCTCGACGGTGATGGACGGCTCCTCGACGTTGATCGGGATGGTGTCGAGGTCCGCAGCCATGCCAAGCGCCGGCTCGAGCACGAAGCCGCGGCGTTCCAGCCGCACGCCGAGATCGGCCGGCCGCGTCGACGGTCCGGTCCACCACAGCGTCGGCACACCGCGGGCGGCGCAGTCGCGGATGCGTGCCTCGATCGCAGCGTCGGCGCCGGCCTCAGGCAGCCGGGCACGGGCCACGCTGTTGAAGAGCGGAAACGGCAGATCGGAGAGGGTCCACAGGCCGTCCGGGTCGTCCCGGATCTGCATCTGCGGCCAGACCGAGAGGTGATTGAAGAAGGCAAAAAGATTGGCCTCGACGGCGTGAGCCATCGAGGCCTTCGAGAAATCCGCGAGGATGACCGACATCCCTCGGATGCGCGGCCGGGTTAGGAACCGCCCGCCTTGCGCGGGGTGGTGGTCTTCTTGGCGGCGCCACGAGCCGGCTTGCTGGCCTTGCTCTTCGCGCCGGTGTCGCCGCCGGCGCCCTTCTGGCCGCCGCGGATGCTCTTGGCCGCCGCGCGCAGGCGCTCGCCCACACTCTTCGACTGCTTCGGAGCCTCGCCGGCCTCGGCCGCGGCTTCAGCGGCCTTCTTCTCGGCTTCCGCCTTCTTCGGATCGAACTCGCTGCCGACGAGCTCGATCTGCGCAACCTCGGCGGCGTCGCCGCGGCGGTGACCGAGCTTGAGGATGCGGGTGTAGCCGCCCGGTCGCTCCATGAAGCGCGGCGCCAGCTCGTCGAACAGCTTGGTGACGACGTCCTCATTGAGGACGTCGCGCATCACCAGGCGGCGCGCCGACAGCGACTTGCCCTTGGGATCAGCGGCCTTGACGCCGCGCTTGGCGATCGTGATCAGCCGTTCCACGAAGGGACGCAGTTCCTTCGCCTTCGGGACGGTGGTCTCGATGCGCTCGTGCGCGAGCAGCGCTTCCGCCTGATTGCGGAGCAGCGCCGTGCGGTGCTCGGAAACGCGCCCGAGCTTGCGATGTGCATTGCGGTGTCGCATGACTGTTTATTCCGCCGTCGCCGGCTGATCGAGCTTCATGCCGAGGCTCAATCCCATGGACTGCAGGATCTCCTTGATCTCGTTGAGCGACTTGCGCCCGAAATTCTTGGTCTTGAGCATCTCGGTCTCGGTCTTGCCGACCAGCTCGCGAATGGTGC